>JBLMXX010000449.1:0-5844 GCA_050257995.1 Acidobacteriota bacterium
TAAACTGTTCATTGCGGGCCAGCGAAATCCTTTGCTGAAGCTCCATAGCGCGCTTGCGACGGCGTGCCTGTGTCTTGGGTTTCACTTGATTCTCGAGCAGGGCGGCAGGAGTCCCTTCCTCTATCGAGTACTCAAAAATCCCAACGCGGTCGAATCGTTGTTCCTCAAGAAATCCCAATAACGCCTCGAATTCAGGTTCCGTTTCGCCGGGGAATCCGACGATGAAGGTCGTCCGGATTGCCAAGTCGGGCATTGCGGTGCGGAGTGAGTCGAGCATTTGCCGCGTCACTACAATATTCGGTCGTTTCATCCGCTTGAGGGTTTCGGGGTGAGCGTGCTGCAGCGGCACGTCGATATAGTGGACGAACTTGGGCGAGTGCGCCATCGTCTGAATCAATCGGGGCGTGACATGTCCGGGATACGCATACATGAGGCGCAGCCACTCCAAGCCTTCGACTTGTGTGCCCATGCTTTCGATCAAGATTGCCAGAGCGTCGCGCTGACCCCAGTCCCAGCCGTAGGCGGTGGTATCCTGGGCTACCAGGACGATTTCTTTTACTCCCTGCGCTGTCAGATCGCGCGCCTCCGCAATCACATCTTCCATCGGCTTGGAGTGATGCGCGCCTTTGATGTCGGGGATGATACAGAAAGTACAGGGGCGGTCGCAACCGTCCGCTATTTTCAGGAATGCGCTGGGTCCCCGGGCCGCGCGGGGCAACCGTTGTACAACTGACCGCGCTGATATCTGATTGGCGGGCAAGCCTGTGTAAGCTTCGTCAAGCCAATCCAGTCCGGGGTCTTGACGTGACTGGAGATAACTCAGAAACCGGGGCATAGCAAGCCAGCGCCCGGCATCGATGACGCCGTCAACCTGAGGGACCTCGCGTTTTACAACTTGCCCATAGCGCGAAATTAAGCAGCCGGCGGCAACTAGGACCTGCCCCTCGCGTTTCTGCTCTCCCAGTTCGCGCAACGCGGCGAGTGACTCGTTGCGGGAAGCTTGGAGAAAGCCGCAAGTGTTGACAATCAGGACATCCGCTTCTTCTGCTTGTGCGGATGCCGAATAGCCGGACCGGTCAAGTAATGCGCCGATTCCATCGGAATCGGCGACATTTTTGGCACATCCGAGCGTGAGCAAGAAATACTTCATCTGGAAAATCACAATCTAGTATGAGACGGTCTCTGGAATTTTCTCGAGCAGGATGCCAACAGACGTCTCTGAATTTCAAGAAAATGGTGTCAGAGTGGGCGTGGGCCCGGAGGGCGTTGGAGTATCGGACGGCGTTGGAATATCGGTCGGCGTGGGAGTATCGGTCGATGATGGAGTGTCGGTCGGCATTGGAGTGTCAGTCGGCGCGGTGGTCGGCGCAACGCTTGGGCTTGCCGGTGCAAGAGTTGGCGTTTCGGAAACGGCAGTTGTCGGTGTTACGGTTGGACGAGTAGGCAAAGGGGTTGGCGTTGCAGGGGCCGGGGTTGGACTCGGCGACGCCGAAATGGGCAAGGGCGTGCGCGTGACCGCGGAGGGAGCGACGGGAGTGACGGCCACAATCTTGCCTGCCGAATTCACGATCCACTGCCGTACAAATAGACTCCGTTCCCCAAAGTTCAGGGCCAGTTGTTTTCGACCGTTAAAAGAAACGGTGGCGCCGGGCAGATTCTCCACACGCAGGTAAAGAGATTCTTTGCCCGACCAGGAGAGCGAAGAACTCGGCGCCATGGGTCCATTAAAAACGAGGGCGCCGTCGATCCCGACCTGGACCGTGATCGGCAGAGTCGCTTCAATATCTAGGTTCAACGCGGCGGTTCCATCCACGGTCCGCGTCGTCGCGCCCTTTGCGGTTGGTGCGGATGTGGGGTTGCTGGCAGCGGACTCGAACGGCGGTGCCGTCGCGGCGATTATCGGCACGCCGGTTGGAGTGGCTCCAGGAATAGTCGTGGGTGTGGCAGTGCGAACGATGCGCGTGGGTGTCATTGATCTGGGAGCCGATGCAATCGAGAGCGCAGCGGGCACAACCCGGGTATAACCAAATAAACCGCAAGCCAAGGTGCCGAAGACGACGGCGATGGCGAACAAGATGACGGAAGGAACCGGAATCTTGGCGAGATTGCCCGGCATCTGGACCGCGGGCGCGGAGGCGGTTTCCGAGGCAGCGGCACTTGAGGAAGGCAATTGGGGACCTGTGTCCAGAACCGGTGGCAGGGGTATCTCCAGAGCAGAATCTGCCGATGGCTTGACCGCGGGCGTTGGCATGGGAGCAAAGAATTCCGGCGGCGGCAAGGTCTCGGGCGGAGTGGGGGGAAGCGGATTGCCCTTTGAGGTTTTGAGTATCGGTTTTGGCGGCTTGGGTGAAGGCGGCGCGAGCGGCAGGCGTCGGCGGAGCGCCTTGAATGGCTCGGGAATTGACGTCGGTACAGAGCTCTTGCCACCATTCTCAGGTAGCACCGGTCGCGGCGAAGGAGCAGGGGACGGGGGCGTAGCATCAAGCGCTTGCTCGTGTTTCGAGGGCCGGGTTGCCGGCGGGTGCGGGACCGCGGAGGGACGCTTGACCGGCGAGGCGCGCGGCGGAGGCGGGGCTGTGGGAATCGTATCCGCGGCATAGAGGTCAAGCATTTCCTGCGGGTCTAGCTTCAGATAGTTTGCATAAGAGCGGATGAGACCACGGAGGAATGGTTCCGGTGGAAGTGTGCCCAGCTCTCCATCTTCGAGTGCCTGAACGAGATTTGCGCGGATTCGCGTATCAATTTCGACTTGCAAGAGCGCCAGCCCGCGTGCCTCGCGTTCCTGCTTTAATCGTTGACCGAGGAGAGACATCGCAGAAACTATATATCGGGTAGGTTAGTTTGTCAAATAACGCCAAAATCCCCCGGGAAATCATATAAATCAAAACCAAGTAGCCATCCATTTCACTCGGAATTGTGCATGCATGTTGATTGTGCTATAATCTTTGGCATCTGACCCCTGTTACCGGAGGATGAGTTTGCAGATGCGGCAACCACGCGCCCGGCGAGAGCGCGGCGCAGGAATCCAAGTGCTGCTGTTTGTGATCGCAGTACTTTTCGGGTGCGGTGCCTTGTTCTTTGCGTATCAGATCTTTGATACCGTTCGTCAGGCCGTCGTCGTCCTCGGAATGCCGGACATTGGCGATTTGCCGTCGTTGGTGAGGTCTCCTTCCTCTGCGCCGAGACCCAACGCGCCAAACATTGAAGCCGGTGAGCGCGTCAATGTGCTTTTCTTAGGCATCGATCGGCGCCCCTCGGAAAAATGCCCGTGCCGCACTGATACGATGATGCTCGCCACGCTTGATTCCAAGACACTTTCCGCGGGTCTGGTAACGATCCCGCGCGACCTCTACGTGCCAATACCCGAAGTGGGTGAAAACCGTATCAATACCGCTAATTTTTACGGCGAACAGTACAAGTACCCCGGAGGCGGTCCAGCCTTGGCAAAAAAGGCGGTCGAGTACAACCTGGGACGTCGAGTCCACTATTATGTCCTGGTCGATTTCGGAGGATTCCGCCGGGCGATCGACGCGTTGGGAGGAATTGACATTGACGTCCCAAAAGCCATCGACGATCCGATGTATCCTGACGAAAATTTCGGATACAAACCGATCCACATCCCTGCGGGTCGTGTGCACATGACTGGGGAAGTGGCACTCGAGTATGCTCGGACTCGGCACCAAGACAGTGACTTTGGCCGCTCCAAGCGCCAGGTCCAGGTACTGATGGCAGTCCGTGAAAAAGCGTTGCGCCTCGATCTCTTGCCCAAGCTACCTGGGCTCATTCAATCGATGTGGGGCACGGTTGAAACAGACATGTCGCCTCAGGATGTGCTGAAGCTGGCACAAATTGCTACCAAGATCAAAACGGAGAATCTCAAGACCGCCTCGATTGACAATACGATGACCGTGGAGTATCGGACGACCAGCGGCGCCGATGTGCTATGGCCCGACCGCACAAAGATCGGACGCATGATGGACCAGATTATTCCACAGGATAGCGGCGCGCTCGCCGATCAGCCAAAGCGGATACAGCAGGAGGCTGCCCGCATCCTCGTGCTCAATGGGACGAGTACCTCCATGCTCGCCGAGCACACGGCCACCTTCCTTCAAACTCAAAATTTCCAGATCGCCGGATATGGTAACGCCGATCGCTTTGATTACCCCAAGACCGTGCTGATCGATTATAGCGGCAGCAAAAACGCCACCGTGACTATGCTGGCGAAGATTTTCCACGTCGATCCGGAAAATATCCGACCCACCAAGAACGTCAAGAGTGATGTGGACATCCGGCTCATTCTGGGCATGGACTGGACCCCCCCACCTGAAAAGGTCCAGCCTTAAATGAACCGAGAGGAGGACGTGGGTAGCCTGTCCTCCTCTCGGTTTTTCGGGGAAGCGAAAGTGAGTTCTAGAATACCATTGTCGGGTGCATCTCGATGGCTTGAAATTGGTTGCTGTCGGGCGAGACCCGCGGGAGTGAGACATAGAATGTGCTCCCTTGATCGATGGCGCTTTCCACCCAAATCCGCCCACCGTGCAGTTCGACGATCTCTTTGGTGATCGCTAACCCGAGCCCGGGCCCTTTGTGGTGTCGGGTGAGCGGGCTGCCAACCTGATAAAATCTTTCAAAGATGTGGGATTGTTCTTCTGATTCGATTCCGATGCCGTTGTCTTGCACGCTGATAATCGCCTGCGTTCTTTCCGAGCGGGTCTTGATCGTCACGCGCTCGCCGTGAGGTGAATACTTGATGGCGTTCGACAGAAGGTTCGCCATCACCAGTGATAGACGCTCATGGTCTGCCCGGACGAGTAGCCCGGTCTCGTAGATGGTCTCAATTCTCAATTGCTTTTCGGCTATGGCGTGGCGTTGGATAACGAGCATGTTCTCGATGACCTCCCGCACCGGGACTGCTTCAAAACGGAGTGCGAATTCACCCGTATCCAACTGCTGCAAAGTCAGCATAGTGTCCACAAGGTGTTTGAGCTGCCATGCTTGGGATACCACGATTCCGGCGCGTTCACGTTCCGCGCCGCTCGATTCACTTTCCAGAATCCTGGCGTATCCAAGAAGGATGGTCAAAGGACTCCGCAGTTCATGCGCGGCGATCGAGATAAAGTCACGTTTCATCTGATCAAGTCGGCGCAATTCCATGCGGACCCGGGCCAGTTCCTCGCGCAACGCGCGGTTTTCCTTCTCCAAATCGGGGGCGGCAGACATAGGACTCTTCAGGGCGATCACACTCTTCTCTTGATGGCAGTCGTGCGCGGTTTATTATATTCCAATTCTGCACGCTTGCCAAGATTATGCTTTGATGGTAAACTACTGCCGATTTGGAGGAAGCATGCCCGCGCAAGCGCTCTACCTCAAATACCGCCCGCGCACGTTTGCCGAGATCGAAGGACAGGAGCATGTTACCCGTACGTTGAAAAACGCGCTCGTGCTGGGGCGCGTCGCCCATGCCTATCTGTTCACCGGCCCGCGCGGTACCGGCAAGACCACGACGGCACGAATTCTCGCCAAAGCCATCAACTGCCTGGCCAAAGAGGGCGAAAAGCCGTGCAATCAGTGCGCTGTCTGCCGCGCCATCAACGAAGAGCGCATGCTTGACCTCATCGAAATCGATGCGGCTTCGAATACGAGCGTGGAAGATATACGCGACTTGCGCGAAAAGGTGGACTATCGTCCGGGTGAGGCGCAGTTCAAAGTCTATATTATCGACGAAGTCCACATGTTGTCCAATGCTGCCTTTAATGCCCTGCTCAAGACCCTGGAAGAACCCCCGCCGCATGTGGTCTTTGTGCTTGCGACAACAGACCCCCAGAAAATCCCCGCCACCGTCAT
>JBLMXX010000450.1:0-7828 GCA_050257995.1 Acidobacteriota bacterium
GGGGGTGTAGAACCGGCTGATGCAATTAAAGACCGTCGTCTTGCCCGCGCCGTTGGGACCGATCAAGCCGACGATTTCGCCGGGGTTGACGACCAAATCCAGGTTCTGAACCGCGACCAGACCGCCAAAACTGATCGTCAGGTTCTTAATTTCAAGAAGAGGTTGTGTCATCGGTGAGCACCTGCGGCGTCGAAGGAACGCGTTCGAGTGAGCGCGCCGACCCGCGCCGCCGCAAACTCTGCCATCCGCCCGCCAGCCCGCGCGGGAAGAACGTGATCGTCAGTATCAGGATCGCTCCGAGAACGACGATGTAGAGATTTTGAAAATCCCTCACGATCGGCAGCCGCGTCAGCGAGTTCTGCAAGAGCGTCAGCAGAAACGCGCCGAGCAGCGCGCCGCTCACCGAGCCAAGCCCGCCCAGCACGATCATCGTCACAAAATCGATCGAAAGAAAGATCGTGAAATCTTCCGGACTGATCCCGTGGAGCAGATGCGCGTACAGGCTCCCGCCGATCCCGGCATAAAACGCACTGAGCGCGAACGCCGTCGTCTTGTAGCGCACGAGATTGACGCCCATCGCGCGCGCCGCCACCTCGCTGTCGCGGATCGAGATGAACGCGCGTCCCGTATCGCTGGTGACGACGTTTCGCGCAAAGACCGTCGCCAGGATCAAGACACCCAGGGCGAGGTAGTAATAGTCCTGATCGGTGCGAAAAACGATCGCCGGGAGCGGTCCCAACGGGATCGCGGCGAGCGGTAGGCTGTGCAGACCCATCGCGCCGCCGGTGATTCCTCCCTGCCATAGGATGAGCTGCGGGATCGCGAGCCCAAAGCCGAGCGTCGCGACTGCTAGATAGAGACCGCTCAATCTCAACGCGGGCAGCCCCAGCATAAAGCCGATCGCCGCAGTGAGGAATCCGGCGGCAGGCAGCGCGACGATGAAAGGCACTTGGGCGCGCGCGGTGAGGATCGCCGACGTGTAGGCGCCGATGGCGAAAAAGCCGGCGTGCCCCAGCGAGAATTGCCCCGCATAGCCAAACAGCAAATTGAGACCGAGGGCGACGACGGCGTAAATCAACCCGAGCGAAACCAGATAGAGAACGTAACCGAGCGGGATGCCGGGGAGGAGGCCGAGCAGCGCGGGCAAAAAGAGGACCGCGAGCAGTCCGAGTAGATAGAAAACGCTCTCGCGCTTGTGGCTCTGCAGCCATAGCGTCATGACCACCTCAGACTTTTTTGATTTCGTGGCTGCCCAGCAAACCGCCGGGTCGAATGACGAGGACCAGGATGATCAGCAGAAAAGCAATCGTCGTGCGCAGCTCCGGCACCTGAAAGCCGACAATGCTGTCGATGATGCCGAGCAGCAATCCGCCTACCACCGCGCCGGGCAAACTGGTGAATCCGCCCAACACCGCGGCGGCAAATGCCTTCAGCGCGACATCGCCCATCATCGTCGGGTCGAGATAATTCAGCGGCGCGATCAGGATGCCGGTGACCGCGCCCAGGGCCGTGCCGACGCCCCACCCGATGGCGTTGATCCGGTTGACGTTGATGCCCATGAGCTGCGCCGCCATGCGGTTCTGCGCGACCGCGCGCATCGCGATGCCGGTCACGGTGTAGCGGAAGAATGCGAACAGGAGAAGCATCAGTACGAGCATCACGGCGAGGATCAGTGCGTTCAGTTGGCTCAGCACGATGGTCCCAAAACGGAAAGGAGCACCCGCCACGGGGGCGGGAAAGGGACGGGTCTGATAGCCCCAAATCCAACCCGCCACGCCGAGTAAGACCAGCGCCAGACCAACGGTGACGATCACAGAGTTGAGGATGGAGCCGCTGCCGGCACGGCGCAAGACCACGCGCTCGATGAGCGTCCCCAGCCCGAGCGCGAAGAGGAGGGTTAGCCCGAAGGCGACCCCGAACGGCAATTGCAGCCCGGTGATCAACGTGAACGCGATGAACGTGCAAAACATCGCCGTCTCGCCCTGGGCGAACGTGATGACGTCGGTCGTCTTGTAAATGAGGACGATGCCGAACGCGGTCAGGGCATAGAGACTGCCGAGCGCCAAGCCGTTCACGATCAATTGTGCCCACGGTAGTTCGAAGAGAGACACTAGCGCCCCCGCGCTCGATTCATTTTTTCGCCTGGTCTTCGGCGATCAACTGCCGCCGCAGGACCTTGCCGATCATCGTCTTGGGCAGCGACTCGCGGAACGCGACCAGCTTGGGAGATTTGAACGCCGCGAGTCGTTCGCGGCAAAAGGCAATGATCTCTTCGGCGGTTGCCGTTTCACCCGGCTTGAGGACGACGTACGCTTTCACCGTCTCGCCGCGATGCGGGTCGGCAATGCCGGCGACCGCGGCTTCCAGAATCTTGGGGTGCTGGTAGAGGACTTCTTCGACATCGCGCGGGTAGACGTTATAGCCGCCCGCGATGATCATGTCCTTTTTGCGATCGACGATGCGGAAATAGCCATCCCCATCGGCGGTCGCGATGTCGCCCGTGTACAGCCAGCCATGGCGCAGCGTGATTCGCGTCTCTTCCGGTTTGTTCCAATAACCCTTCATCACCTGCGGACCCTTGACGATCAACTCACCCGGCTCGCCCGGCGGTAATTCCTTCTCGCCGGTCTCGACATCCACGATTTTCGCGTCCGTATCGGGAAAGGGCACGCCGACCGTGCCGATGCGATTGTCGCCAAAGAGTGGATTGTCGTGCGTGACCGGCGACGCTTCGCTCAGTCCATATCCTTCGACCAGGTGCGCGCCGGTCAATTCCTGGAACTTGTTTTGTACCTCGATCGGCATGGGCGCCGCGCCGCTGAGACAGGCCTTGATGGATTTCAAGTTGTACTTGCCCAGTTCGGGAAAGTTGAGGCACGCGGTGTACATCGTCGGCACGCCGGGAAAGTAGGTGGGATGGTGGCTGTCGATCGATTTTAATAAATGCGGGAGGTTGCGCGGATCGGGAATCAGAATCATCGTGGATTGCTGAAGGATCGCGTTGTTCATGCAGACCGTCATCGCGTACGAATGATAGAGCGGGAGCGCGACGATGGTCGCTTCCTGCGCTTGGCGCGGCACGTTCGCCACCCATTCCTTGCACTGAAACGCGTTCACGACGATGTTTTTATGCGTAATCTCCGCGGCTTTGGGCACGCCGGTCGTGCCGCCGGTATACAACAATACCGCGGTATCTTCCGGCGTCACCTCGGCGCTTGGCGGAGCGGCGGACGCGCCGTTGAGGACATCCTGGAACCAATGCTCGTCCGCGCCGATGGTCGCACGATGTCCCTCTTTCTCTTCGACGAATTGCTCAAAGACCGCTTTGAGGCGCGGGGGAAAATATTCTTTGATACTCGTCACGACGACGTTTTTGAGTCGCGTGTTCGGTCGCACCATGCGGACGTATGGATACAACCGCGAGAGGCAGACCATCGTCTCCGCGCCGGAATCGTTGAGCTGAAATTCCAGTTCGCGCGGCACGTACATCGGATTGTTGGGCGCGACAATCGCGCCCAGCTTGAGCGTCGCATAATAAGAGATGAGGTACTGGGGGCAGTTCGGCAGGTAGAGCGCGACGCGGTCCCCTTTCTTAACGCCCAGCGCGGCCAGCGCGTTCGCCATCCGATTCGCTTGGTCGTTCAACTCCTTGTACGAAAGTGTGGCGTCCAGTAGCGCGTCCTGCACGACTCCGCCGAAAATGGTTGCGGTCTTCTCAGGCGATTGGGTGGCAACATCTTCGAGAAACGCGTGCATCGGACGAGCGGGGTAGTCAATGTGAGCGCGGACGCCGGGTTCGTAGAATTTGAGCCAGGGCTTGTCCATGAATTGCCTCCTTGCAGTGAATACAAAACTTGCAGGTGGGAATGCGCGGGAACGACACTTGGCGCAAGCATAAACCAGAATGGGTCCGGCGGGTATCATTCGTTTGGGGGATTTCTGCCGAATGGGGGTATGGACACTATTGACAACTTACCCAACAAGGGTACAATTGGCATTGTTGGGTAAGTTGGCTGGCTCCGGTAGGAGGATGGATGCGCAGACGCAACAGACCCGTCGTGAGAAATGATCTTCTCGTGATCAATGGTGCCGAGGGCATTCAGGTCGGATCGCGACGATGGTTTGATTGGCTCGCGGACCACTCTAGTTTCGTCTTCGAGGGAAACGCCGGGCACCTGGCGGCGCGGCGCGAAACACGGCGCAACCGGTCGTACTGGTACGGCTATCGCTGGCGCGAAGGAAAGCTCGGCAAGGCGTACCTGGGCAGATCGGAAGAACTGACGCGGGAACTCCTCGAACGGGCGAGCCGGCTTCTCGCCGGACAACCCAAACTGCCTCTGCTGTCTGCCCCAACCGGTTCGACGGATTGGGCGAGCCCGCCGAAAAATCCCCCTGTTACTCATTTCGCTTTATTACCGCTAACCAAAGTCCGCCCGCCCGCTTTGCCCCATAAACTGGTCGCGCGCGAGCGCCTCACGGAACGGATCAATGCCCCGATCACCCTGCTCGTCGCGCCCAGCGGCTTTGGCAAAAGCACGCTCCTGAATGAGTGGCGACAGACCTGCGGATTTCCGGTCGCGTGGGTCGCCCTGGACGCGGACGATGATCAACCGCTGCGCTTTTGGTCAACCATTACCACCGCGCTCCAGACGATTTTTCCCAACCTCGGTACAACTTCCTCGACCGATGCTTCTGAAATCGTCGTCGCCCTTACGAATGCCATCCTGCACGCGGGCGCCGCGCCCGATTCACCTTCCCGCCTCGGTTTAATTCTCGACGACTATCATTATATCCGGGACAAAGGAATTCATGCCTCCCTCCAAACCTGGCTGGAGCATTTCCCCCCCAACCTGCAACTGGTCATCTCCAGTCATGTCAAGCCCGAGCTGGCATTGGGTCATTTGCGCGCCAGGGGGATGGTCGCGGAGTTGGGCACCGAGGATTTACGCTTTACCTTAGAGGAAGGGATCGGCTATTTGTCACAGCACGCCCGCGGGCGTCCCCTGGCATTCGGCGAAATGCAGACGATCGTCAAGCGTGCCGAAGGATGGGCGGCCGGACTCGCGCTCGCGACACTCGCGCTCGAACGGCCGGGTGAGGGGCAACCCCTGGCAAACTTTTCCGGCGCGCACAATTACCTGCGCGAATACTTTATCGAGAGCATTTTGTATCGCCAGCCGCCCTCCGTGCAAGAATTCCTCCTCGAAACGGCAATCCTAAAGCACTTGACCGGGTCGTTGTGTGACGCGGTGACGGGGCGCAGCGATGGCGGCGAGATGCTGTCCTACTTATGGCAGCAGAATCTTTTCCTCGTCCGGATGGAAGAGCCCGACTGGTACCGCTATCACGATTTGTTTGCCGAGACACTTTGCAGTCAATTGCAGCGACAACTGGCCGCGGGGATTCCCCGCTTGCATCGCCGGGCAGCGGAATGGTATCGCGCGCAGAACGCGCCCGCCGATGCGGTCTACCATTTGTTGGCCATCGATGCCTGGGAGGAAGCGGCGGCCCTGATCGAGAACATGGCGCTGCGCGAACTGGAGCAATTCGGCGATTACTCGCGGTTGCTGCGCTGGCTGCAGCAGGTGCCGGAAACCGTTATGCAGCAGCACAAGACGCTCCTCCGTGTCTACGTGAGGGTGGCATCGCTTACGCTCTCCCGGACTGAAATGAACCGTTACCTCACACGCGTCGAAATGAACATCACGCGCAAGCCGTCGACCGCGCAGAGCGCCGATGAGCAATCCGTGCTCGCAGAAATTCAGAGGATCCGTTCGCTGTGGATGACGAATGATGCGGCCTTGTCGCGACTGGCCCCGGATGGGGAACACGACGAGGTATGGCAGATGTTGGATGGCATTGTCCAACTGGCGCGTTTGCTCAGGCACGAATATGCCAAGGCGGAGGCGCTGGCGCAAAAGCTGTACGAGTTAGCGCGCGTGCGGCGGCATCTTTACGTCATGCTCATCGCCGGTGGAGTGTTCGCCGTCCATCTCCTGCTCGACGGTTATGTGCGGCGGAGCGAAAAGATCGCGCGCCAGGTGTTGGAACAAGCGATGGCGCAACGCGGCAAATTGCCGGAACCGGCGAGCATCGCGCTGATGGCACTGAGTCAGGCATACTACGAGCGCAATGAGTTAAAGCACGCCCATCAACTATTGTTGCGCGCCACTGAAGTGGATCCGAACCCGTCCAGTTCGAACATCCCGATCATGGTGGGGATTCTCCGCGCCAAGATTCAATGCGCTCAAGGAGACGGCGCGGCGGCATTGGCAACTCTCCACGCGGCGCGCGAACTGCAAGCCAAGTCTCCTTCGGGAATCTATCGGGAGCGGGATTTGATCGCGTATCAGGCGTGGGTCTCGATGCGCCAGGGAGATGGCGCCGGCGCGGAACGCTTCTTGAGCGAAGCGGGAGCGAGCGAAACGCATTCGCTCGCCGCCTTTGTGCGGGCCGAACTATTGCTGAACCAAGGACAACCCGTCGCGGCGGGAAACCTCCTGAGCCATCTCATCCAGACGTGCCCACGCGGTTTTTATTTTGAACCGGTCCTCGAGGCACGCATCCTATTCAGTCTCGCCTTGTTCAAGCGGCGGCAGGTCAATCCGGCGCGTCACGCCATGGCGGAAGCCGTCCGGCTCGCCGCTCCTGAAAGCTTTCTCCGTCCGTTTTTGGATTACGGGCGCGAAGGCGTACCGCTCCTCACGCTCGTGCTCCATACTTCCAACCTCGCCCACGAATCCCGGGCATTTTTGACCCAGGTCTTGAGGCTGTTGGGAAATACTGACGGCGCGCCAAGCGCTCCGCTGGAAGAGGAATTGACCGCGCTGTCTACGGCCGCCTCGATCACGGTGCGCGAGCAGCAAGTGCTGCGCCTGGTAGGCGCCGGATTATCCAACCGCGAGATCGCCGCTCAATTCTCGTTCTCGGAAAGCACGGTGAAAACCCATCTGAAGAATATCTATCGCAAACTCGGCGTGAACAGCCGGACCCGTGCCGTCGCGGCCGCGCGCGAGCTCAGGTTGGCGTAAATGCTTAACACCTGCTCCAACTGTGGCGCATATCGTGTGGACAAACTCATCGTTCCGGAAGGGCCGTATGCGATCTGTCCCGCATGCGGTTACCGGCACGCCTTTCGCCGGCTGCCGCTTTTGATAGTTTCAGGTGCGAGTGGCGTCGGCAAATCTACCGTTTGCCGCGCCCTGTCGGGCAAACTGAGCGAAGTTGTGCTGTTGGATTCGGACATGTTGTGGCGCCGCGAGTTCGACAAGCCCGAGAACAAATACCGGGAGTATTTCGAGATGTGGCTGCGAGTCTGCAAGAACATCGCCCAGTCGAGTCGCCTGGTGGTCTTGTTCGGGGCGGGCATGGGCGTGCCGGAAAACATCGAGCCGTGTCTCGAGCGGCGATACTTTTCGAACGTGTATTATTTGGCTTTGACCTGTGAGCCTCGAATCCAGACCCAACGGCTGCAACGGCGTCCCGTTTGGCGCTCAAGTGTTGACGCGGATTATTTGGCCACGCACATCAGCTTCAACCAGTGGTTTCGGGAAAACGCTCAGAAAGTGACGCCCACGATTGATCTGCTGGACACCACGGAAACCGCTCTCGAAGAAACCTGCGAGTGCGTTGCGGATTGGATTCGCGCCAAATTGGGACCAGCCGGAAATCTATAAAGATGGTCAAATGGCTCTGGGCCCAATGGGACCACTTTTCCGCGGTACTCCCTGACTCTTGTTGGCTCTGCGCGCAATGGGCGCACTTTTCCGCGGTACCCCCTGACTCTTGACGGGAGCTGCGGACCAAACCCCGCCCTTCCCTCTACTTT
>JBLMXX010000451.1:0-3690 GCA_050257995.1 Acidobacteriota bacterium
ATCGTAGATGACTACCGCAACTGGCCCTACCGCTCTCCCCGTTACGAACGTATGCCCTTCACCGCAGCCCTCCAGGTTCCCATGCTATACGGTGGAGAATTGATCGGCGTTTTGTGCGTGAATGAAATCGAGGAAACCGTCCGCAAATTCAGTCAGACCGACGCGCGGCTCCTTTCCCTCTTCGCCGGCCAGGCGGCGAGCGCGGTTCACAATGCCCGGCTTTTCCACGAGACCCGCATCCGCGCAGAGCAGTTGGCACTGCTTTATGATGCCGGACTGACATTGAACCGGGTGCTGGAGCAGCGCACCCAGCTCGAGTTCCTGTTCAAGATTGCCATTAAAGCCTTGCATGCCGAGCGCGCCACATTTTACCGCTATTCCCCGGAACAAAATCAGATCTTTGCCGAGCAGGGAGTGGGTTATACCCCGGAACTGGAACAAAGGCTCAGACAGGTCAGATTCGATGTCGGAACCTCGGAACACCTTGTCGCGCGCGTCGCGCGCGAGCGCGTGCCCATCGTATTACCCGACATTCGGGCCGAGCCTACCTGGGTACCGGTCGACCCTACGATTCGCTCCGGCGCGTGGGCGCCCATCCAGCACGAGAACCGTCTGCGGGGCGTTCTGAGTGTGCTAAGCACCCGATACAATGCTTTTTCCCCTCAGGATGAACGTCTGCTCGTCCTCTTTGCGAACCAGGTCTCGGTTGCAATGGAGAACGCCGAATTATTCGAAGAGACCCGCCACCGAGCAGACCAGTTGACCGTGCTTAACCGCATCGCCCGGGCCGTTAACGGCGCGGCCGGTCTCGACGAACTCCTCCAGGTCATTCACAGGGAGATTACGGCGACCGTGCCTGCGGATGCCTTTTTCATTGCGTTGTATGACGCGGAGGCGAACCTGCTTGATTATCGCGTTCGGGTGGACGAAGGGCTCGTTTTGCCGCCGGAACGCCGGACGCTGACCGAGGGGCTTTCCTCCCGCGTGGTCCAGACCCGCCAACCACTTCTCATACGCGACTGGGAACAGGAACAAGGTGATCTGCCCCCTCCCGCCCTATGGGGATCGATGAAACGCCCGCGTGCGTGGCTGGGCGTGCCGATGCAGATCGGGGAGACGGTTGTCGGCATTATCAACGTCCAATCTTACAGCGCAAACGTGTACGACGATGAGGACCGGCAGCTCCTGACAACCATTGCCGACCAGGTGGCAGTGGTCATTGAAAAAGCGCGCCTTTTCGAAGCGGAAAAGACTCGCCGCGGGGAATTGGCTTCTCTTTACGACCTCTCGCGCGCACTTGCAGATGCGTCCGATTTTGATTCGATCCTTGCTCTAGTGGTCCGACATGCCGTCCAGAGTTTGCATGTCACCTTGGCGCGGACTATACTTCTGGACGGGGATCATTTCGTACTGCGAGCCGCTTACCCAAGCTACATCGCCGGTGAGATTATCAAGATCGGTCGAATGGAACGTGCTGACGCGCATCCCTATTATCTTCGCGTCTTGGAACAAAACGAGCCGATCGTCCTCCACCCGGGCGACCCCCAAGTCGGTCCATCGGAACAACAGGAATTATTCATGCATGCAGCGCGCGATGTATGCCTGGTTCCTTTGCGGACCGGGCAACGCGCTTTTGGACTCTTGATTCTCGGTCAGCCGAGGAATAAGGGTGAGGACAATTTCACTTCGGAGAGGATGAGACTGGCGCACAGCATCGCCGACCAAACGGCGAGCGCCCTGAGTCGCGCGGAACTCTTCTCCGAGCTCGAGAGTGCCTACTTACAATCTGTATTGTCGCTTGCGAATGCCGTGGATGCGAAGGATACATACACCGCCAACCACTCCGAGCGGCTGGCGGAGATGGCGCTCGCAGTGGGGAGGGAGCTAGACATGTCTCCACGCGCGCTGGAGGATCTGCGTTTTGGATCACTCCTCCACGACATTGGCAAAATCGGCGTGCCGGACGCGATCCTTCAAAAGCCGGATCCGCTCACGGCGGAGGAATGGAAGGAAATGCGTCGCCACTCGGAGATGGGCGAACAGATTATCAAACCGATTCCGCGATTAGCGGGCGCCGCCGGAATAGTGCGCCACCACCACGAGCGCTATGATGGATTGGGCTATCCAGACGGACTGGTCGGCGGGGCGATTCCACTCGGGGCGCGGATCCTGGCTGTCGTGGACGCGTACAGCGCGATCGTGGATAAACGCGTGTACAAGCAGGCACAATCCCATGAGGATGCCATTACGGAATTGGCAAGCCACATCGGGACCCAGTTCGACCCTCGCGTCATGGAGGCATTCTTCAAGATATACAAATGAGGAGAGCGGTCTCGAGACTGCTCTCCTCTTGCGTCACATCTCCGCAAACTTGTCGATCAACTCTCGAATAAACCGGATCCCCTCGAAATAATCCTCGATCCGCACACTCTCGTTTGGCGCGTGGGCGCGTCCATCGTGCCAGCCGCATCCCGCGCTCACCGCAGGAATTCCCAGAGCCTGACATAATGGGTACATGGGTCCACTCCCCGCCGAAGTCGGATAAACCACCGGAGGATTCGGGTAGACCGCTTTCATGGCCGCAATTGCTGCGCGCACAATCGTCGAATCCAGGGGCGAGCGTGCCACCTCTTCTCCGGTCTCTGTCAGCTTGATTTCGATATCTTGAAAGCCCCGGCGGTCCAGGTGTTTTCTCAACAGGTCCACCACCAGATCAGGCGTCAGGTTGGGGACCAGCCGGAAATCAATCTTGGCGAAGGCGTGATTCGGCAGGACCGTTTTGGATCCCTCGCCAATATAGCCCGAGTACAAGCCGCAGATCGTGCAGGTTGGCTCGTAAAGATACTTTTTCAAAAGTTCTGGACCGCTCAAGTCGCGGATAAAGGCCGGGATACCGTAATCGGCCTTAATCTCTGCCTCGTCGAACGGGATCGTCCTGAGCGCGTCCATTTCCGCATCGGTCGGGGCGCGCACGTGCTTGGCGTAATCGTCGATCAAGATCCGGTCTTGCGAGTCCTTGAGCGTATTCAATGCCCAAGTCAGGCGCCACGCCGGATCGACGACGATCGCCGCGAGGGAGGAATGCAGGTCGCGCACCGCGCCGTGGGCATGCAATTCCACATAGACGATCCCTTTCAGTCCGCACGACATTTGCGGGCGCTCATTGATGTCCTTGCTGCCGAACTCCCACAAGCATCCGTCCGCGCCCTCCAGGAGGGTATGGTTCTCTCGTGCAAACTGCGGCAGGTGAGTGCTGCCGATTTCCTCCTCCCCCTCGATGACGAACTTTATCTTGAGCGGCAGAGGTCCCACGGTCGCGAGATAGGACTCGATGGCTTGAATCCGGCTGAGCATATCTGCTTTATTGTCGGAAACGCCGCGCGCATAGACCTTGCCATCCCGAATAGCGGCCTCCCACGGTCCCGTGTCCCAGAGTTCCAGCGGCTCGGGTGGCTGGACGTCGTAGTGATCGTAAATCATCAACGTACGCTTGCCGCTCCCGATTTCGCCGTAGACGACCGGCGGCGCGCTATCTACCGGAATCTGGCGCACATTTGCACCCAGTTTCCGCAGACGCGCTACAACTTTTTGCGCCATTTCCCGCATGCCCAGGTTTTGCGCCGCCACGCTCGGCTGTCGGCAGAAATCCTGCAGTTCGGCAATGAAACGGTCTCGATTGCCATTGACGTA
>JBLMXX010000452.1:0-8182 GCA_050257995.1 Acidobacteriota bacterium
TACGGTCAGGTCTGCAAAGATCCGTCGGTCGTCTGGCACGTAGGAAATGCCTTTACGGGCAAGCAGATAAGGGGGTTTGCCCGCAACCTCCTCGCCCTTGAAGCGGATACTGCCGCGTCTAGGAGGGGTCAGTCCCATGATACTTCGTAGAGTCGTCGTCTTGCCCGCCCCGTTGCGTCCTAACAGGCAAATGATCTTGCCCGGTTCGACTCGCAGCGACACACCGAACAGGATGTGACTTTGAGCGTAAAAAGTGTGGATGCTCTCGACTTCAAGCATCGCTTTCTCCATTCCCGTGGACTGTTCCGCCCAGGTAGGCTTCTTGCACATCCTGATTCTGCTTGACTTGGTCCGGCGACGCCTGAATGATTGTTTGGCCATGGCGCATGACCATAATGCTGTGAGCAACCGAAAAGACAATCTCCATGTCATGCTCGCAGAAAAGGATTGTCAATCCCTGTTCGTGCGCCAGTTGCTTGACGAGATTCATGGTCGCGGCTGTCTCTTCGGGCGACATCCCGGCGGTTGGTTCGTCCAGAATGAGAAGGTGTGGCTGGCTGCCCAGCGCAATGGCGATCTCAAGAACCCGCTGGTCCCCATGCGAAAGGGTTCCCGCCAGGCGCTCCGGCTGATCCTGCAGTCCGACCTTTTCGAGAATTTCATTAGTCTCGATGGCGGCGAGGTTTTGAGAGGGCTGAAACAGGTTCGTGCTCTTTTTTTGTTGGGCAAGGACTGCAATCTGGATGCTCTGAAAAACAGTGAGCCGAGGGAAAATATTCGCGATTTGGAAAGAGCGCGAGATCCCGCGGTGGCAAATCGTGTAAGGGGGCAATCCACCTATCTCTTGCTCATCAAACCATATCTTTCCCCGGTCGGGTTTGAGTTGACCGCTGATGACGTTGAACAGAGTGGTTTTGCCGGCGCCGTTAGGTCCAATCACGGCGACAATCGAGTGGTCCGGTACAATGAGACTCGTGCGGTCCAGGGCCTTGAATTTGTCGAATGATTTCTCGACCGATTCGACACGCAGCATCTACCAGCCGCCTCCTTCCCGCACAGGTACAATACTGCTGGATTCGGGTCCCGCTGTTGGAGCGCGGGGCTTGAAACGTTCCAGCAAATACCCCATGACGCCATCGGGCAGGAAAAAAATCAAGAGGATCAGGAGCACGCCCAGAATCATGGTCCAGTAATCGGTGTAGATGCTCACAACTGTCCGCAGTCCCACGATCAGTGCCGCTCCGACAATCGGACCGGCAAACGTATACCATCCTCCCAGGAGGCACATAATAAAAATCTCGAGTGAAAAGGCCCAGAACAGCATGCTCGGGAAAACAGAACGCTCCAGTTCGACAAAGAGGACACCGGCGACACCGCCAAAAAAGGAAGCGATCACAATGGCGATGAGCTGGTGATTCCGGACATTCACGCCGATTGCTTCTGAGCGCTGTGGATTGTCGCGGATAGCCTGTAAGGTTGCACCGAACGGCGACTTGACAATCAAGTACATGAATAGGATGCAGACCGAAACCACGGCGAGGATAAAATAGTAGGATGGAAAAAGGGAGGACAAGGGATCTGGCATCTTTATATCATGAATCCCATTATCGCCGCCCGTGAAATCGTACCAGCGAAAGACAATGACCCAAACGAGCGATCCGAGCGAAATCTGTAGCATGCCGAAATACAATTTCGTGAGCCGGACGCAAAACCACCCGATAACAAGTCCGGCGAATGCCGCTACAAGCGGCCCCGCAATAAAACCTACGACTGCCGGGAGGGAGAATTTCGTCACGACGAGCGCCACCGTATATGCTCCGATGCCGTAAAAGACCGCGTGATGAAACTGGTATAATCCTCCATATCCCAATACGAGGTTCAGGCTCATTGCGAGAAGAGCTGAGACGAAAATGGAGGCCAGGGTGTATGTAAAGAATACGGGGAGGAGGAATGGCGAGATTAGTAGAACCACCATAATCAGCCCGACGGCTCTCGCAGCGCCGGACATGGCAATCCCTTTGAGCATAAGGTTTCCCGATTCTACCAAACAGACTTGAGCAAGCCGGTCGGTCGTACCAATAGGACGACAACTACCGCTGCATACGGAAAAACGACGGCAAACTGAGGTAAGACTAACAGACCGATGGATTGAGTGACACCGAAGAGGAGAGAACCGACTAGAGCGCCCCAGATGTTCCCCAACCCGCCAATGGTGACGATGAGAAAGGCTTCGATGATGACGGTGCTGTCCAATCCTAGTGTGATGCTCAAGGTTGGAGCCACGAGCGCCCCGCCCAGCCCGGCAAGGAAACATCCGACGACAAAGGCAGCGGCAAATATCCAACTGACATTGATGCCCAGCACTCCGACCATTTCTCGGTCGACCGCGGCTGCTCTTGCGATTCTCCCAATTCTGGTCCGGCTTGTAAACAACCAAAGGCCCAAGGCAACCAAAGGGCCGACGACGAGAAGGAAAAGATTATAACGCGGGAGAGATAGCCCCAATAGGGTCATGGAACCCTTGAGGAGGTCGGGAGGCACGACCGATCGATACTCTGCGCCCCAGGCGAACTTGACCACATCGTTTAGAATTAGCATGATGGCAAACGTGAATAGAATCAACATCAAGTGCTCTCTTTGGTAGAGGTGTGACAATAACGCCCTTTCCACCACCAAACTGACGAGAGCGACCACAAGCGGCGCTGTGCAGAGAGCAATCCAAAAACCGGCAGGGTTTTTCCCGAACAACTCGGTGATGCTGAAAGCGGAAAAAGCCCCGATCATGTAGAGCGACCCGTGAGCGATATTGGGCACGCGGAGCACTCCCAGGACGAAACTCAAACCCGCAGACACGATAAACAGGATCATCGCCCGGCTGAGGCCCACCATGAGTTGGCTGGCAAACGCGGCCAAATCCAGGTTAGCACCGTATGGCATTCGGCTGTTGCTCCAAATAGAGTCCTTCTGGCCTGAGCGAGGCAGTCTCCTGGGGCGACTGGCAAACTCAATGCAGGAGATTGCCTCGCATACAACGCATGTGATGACGACAGATGTCGTTGTTTACTGCCCGCGTGCTTTCTTGATCTCGTCACAGGAAGGCATCAGGTCTTTGCCTGCCAGGGGCACAATGTCGGTAGCGATAAGAAAGTCATACTGTGAGGTCTTTTTCGTCACGCCCATATACATTGGCAAGACGGCCTGGTGATCGCACGCGCGCATCTCCATGTCTCCGGTAGGCGACTTGATCGTCAAACCTTCCAGGGCGTCGATGAATTTTTCCGTATCCACTACGCCTGCCTTCTTATAGGCATTCGCGATAAAGTAGGCCGTGTTGTAAGCATGGAATGCCGGGAACCCGGGCGGGTTTCCGTACGCATCCTGGAAAGATTTAGCAAATACCCTATTTTCGGGCGTATCCGGATAATAGAAATGATAATCCATAGTGCCCATTACGCCTTCGGGACCATCCGCACCAAGCGGTTTAAGTACGGAGTAGTCCGTTGCTGTGTGGATATAAACGGGGATCTTGTCGGACAGCCCGGTCGACTTTGCGACCTTGAGCACATTCGTCATTCCCGCTCCGCCCGTGGCGAAAATGATCGCGTCCGGCTTGGCATTCATCACGGATGTGATGTAAGGCACGAGGTCCGGTTCGCCGGTCTTCCACCAAGTCTGTCCCTGGAGCACGACGTCCGGCTTTAACTGTTTCAAATTGTTCCACACACCGTCGGCAATGGAATGTCCGTACTCGTAATCTTCGCCCGCGATCCAATATTTCACATAGGGCTTTTTCGCAAGGGCTTGCGCTCCGGCTTTTCCGCCCTGGATCGTATTGTCGGCTGTGGAAAATACATACCGATGTCCATTCGCTCCGGTGATTTTTTCAGACTTGGCAATCCAGACAATAAAAGGTGTCTTTTGTTCTTTGGCATATGCCGAGACTGCCAGAGCGGCTGCGCTGTTGACAGTGCCTACGAGAACGTCAACTTTTTCCTGCAAGACCAACTCTTTCGCCATGCTCAAGGCGACATCTGGTGCATACTTGTCGTCACGCTGTGTGAATTCGATCTTGCCGCCCAGAACGCCATCTTTGTTGATCTCGTTCACGGCGAGCTTGAACCCGTTGAGCGCGTCATTGCCAAAAGCAGCCGGTGGACCGCTATAGGTATCTACAATGCCAACTTTGATGTTCCGCGCCGTTTTTGCGGGTGCAACGGTGGTAGGTTGCGGTTGAACAGGGACCGAAGTCACCGCAGGTGCCGGCGCTGGTGTGCAGGCGGCGAGCAGGAGCAATAGGACGAGGATGAAAATCGCAAGCATCGAGATTCTGTGTCTCATACTGAAACCCCCTGGGGTGTCACCCGTGCCACGCAGTGTGGCTCTGCCCTTCACACAAGGTGACAGAATCTGATCACTTTGATAATACCCGGTAAGCTTGTCTGGCTGAAACCCAATATGCTGCCCTGAATCACCTCCTCAATGGTGAGTTAGCGATTTGATTATACGGGGCTTGGCGTGCCCCGTCTACTACCCGCAGGGGTAGTCTTGACGACCGGACTTTTGAAGCACGCCAAGTGCAAATTTGCAAAAGGCACACGCGGCGGCTATAAATCATGCTCGCCACGTGCCTCTGTAATGATAGAATGGGCTAGGTCACAGCGATATTCATTGCTTGCGCGCATAGGCGACCGAGTGAACGGAAGCGTTCGATTTCTTCGGGCAACAAGCGCGCTCTCAGACGCGCCATGTCATCGGACAAATCGGTGGCGCCGGGGAAAGGTCCATCCGCTCCTACGCGCATCCCGCGTGTCATTTCGACAATGGCGGGTGCCGGGTAAGGTTCGTACCAACGCGTGACGTATAGTTGCCAGCCCTGCTCTGACAGCCGCTCTTCGCGTTCCAGTCGCGGTGCTTCAATATTCGTTGTGATGACGTAGCGGCGGGCCGGCGTGATTGGCAGCGAGGACGCTCCGTTCATTGCCGCGGTATTCACATAAGAGGCAGCGCCGCTCGTCGCGCATGCGAAACTGCATATTCGTTGTAATAATAGCGCGTCTAGATTGCGATCCTTTAGCAATTGTTGAACTCGATCAAGTTTTTGATCAAGTTCTGTCATCGTAATCTCGTTTTGACATTCCGCTAGGGATTTGGACTTGACGTCAAAGGTCTATTGCGCTGTTCTTGCTTCCAGACCGGGCTCTGACTCGAGGAGCGATTGTTCATGTGAATCGGCTGGGTCCTCCACGCGGCTTAGCGCGACGACTGAGAGAAGGAACAGGGCGCCGTAGACTGCAAAGAGCAGAACGTAACCGAGCCCAGGGATTCCGGGAACGCGCACCGTAAAGTAATCGGCAATCGGTCCGCCGATGTACGCGCCGACTGCACCTGCCCCTGCGCCTGCAAGATTCGAAATTCCGAGATAGCGTCCCGCCTCTGCCTGCGGCACGAGGCCCGTACCTAATGCCCAATTGGCGGTGTAGAACATGCCCGTCGCCGCTCCAATGAAGATACCGCCGATATTGATTGCGAAAAGATCGGGAATGAGGATTGCGATCAGCGTGCCCAAAGCGGCCAAGAGACCCGCATACGCAACCATCCTTTTGTGCCCGAAGCGGTCTGCCAGCCACCCGCTCAACAGCGCGGTAACGAGTATCATGATACCTACGATCAAAAGCAAGTTGGCGGCGGGAGCGGCAGCCTTCTCGCGCACCAGTCCCAAGCGCCCTTGCAGGAAAAAGACCACAAAAGTTGAAATGTTGATCGCGCCGACGAGGAAGGCCAGCCGGTTGATGACCCACCAGGTAAAGGATGGGTTGGAACGCGCGGCGGCGCCGATGCTAATGCGAATGCTCAGCGAAACCCCAAGCGCGATGGCAAGCATCATGGCAAGTAACCCTGCGAGTCCCAGTACGGCAAATAACACTATGGTATCAGAGATTCCGTCGAAGAGAGTACTGAACCATTTGATACCCTCGCCCAGACCGAGGATGACGATGGTAAAGAGCGCCGTCATCAAAAGCAGGCGCACAATTGGCGACCAATCGAGCGGTGGCAGTTTTTGTTCCGGCGTTCTCTCCGGGATGTACAGCGCGAGCCCCATGCCGATTAGAAGGACAGCCACCGCGACCAAAATGCCGCCCACCATATTCCCCGCGCCGATAAGGCGACCGACGGTGAAAGAAACGAGGATCACGGGGAGAGGCACTTCAAAGACAGCCTTGATTGCAGAAAATCGCCCGCGCAATTCTTCAGGTACGAGGTCGGGAATGAGTCCTTGCTGTGCTGCCTGCGCGGCATTAGAAGAAATCTGCAAGAGGAGTGCAATGACGAACAGAAACCAGAAACCGGTCCATCCGCTCATGCCTGCGGAAAAGCCGATGAGCGCAATGAAGATGACGTCGACGACCGTGCCGCCGAGGATGTAGGGGCGACGGCGACCCCAGCGTGTGCGTGTACGGTCGGACAAGTTGCCCCAGACCGCCTGTGCCAGCAATGCTACCATCAGGCTCCAGAGTCGCAGAGTGCCAAAGAAGGTCCCCTTCGCTTCCTCCCCCACAAACTGTTGGACCAAAAGTGGGAACACAAGTGGAGACAATGTCTGCGACAAGGTTGAGAGCCCAAGGTAATAGATGTTGATGGTGATATAGTCATACCATCGGAAGGCTTGCTTCATTGCAGTCTCCTTTTGTCTGGGGATCAACGCAGGAGTGCCGCGTTCTGCGTTTCTGCCTTTTTTATGAACCTGAGCGTCAGTGCTGCTGCTCTGTCCCATTCACAATCGAGAATGACGCAGTGGGTTGAATTCTCCAACCATACGAATTCCTTGAGTTCAGAGGATACTTCGCGGTAGATGATGTCGCCCGCGCTCGGGTCGATGGTCTGGTCCAGCCGGCCCTGCACGACCAAAAGTGGCTGATGGATACATCGCAGTCTTCTGCGTGTCTCGCGCTGAAGTTGGTCTAACTGCAGGACAGCGTGTAGAGGATTCACGCCATAACCCTTCCAGCGCGAGTCCACGGCGATCGGAGGACCAAGCGGTTTTTTACGAAAAGCCACAAAGTGGGAGAGTAGGCGCGCCATCTTCATTCGGGATGCAGGGACGAGGATCGCGGGAGCGTAGGTGAGGATACCTGCGGCTTCCGGATGTTCGCTCGCCAGATATAGGGAGAGGACAGCCCCCATCGACTCGCCGCCGATCATCAATCGCTCACAGCGAGATGCCAACTGTCGGTAGGCCGCTTCTGCAGCGAGGACCCATTCCTGCCAGCGGCAGCAGTTCAACTCTTCCGGGGTTGTGCCGTGTCCAGGAAGTAGAGGCCCAGAAACGGTATATCCATGCTCGTGAAGGTAATTTCCCAGCAGGCGGACTTCGGTGGTGGTTGCTGTGAAACCATGTATGAGCAGAATGCCGGTTGGACCGCCTTGCCAGAAGAATGCATCCCCGTCGAGATGAGGATTGCGCATGAATCTGGTCTCGATCATTCCTCTCCATTCATGGTCATACCTCCAAGGTGTCCTTCTCTTTGATAGTGCTGGAATAACTGACCCCAGATCGTCTTGGTGCGCCACTCGGCGGCGATATGGCGATACTTGAAGGGCCAGTAAATATAGTCCTGTTCTACCTCGCCGATGAGGGTGGGGAAAAAGACTAGCGGAGTGCGAAGGACCAATTTTTGTAATACGCGGGTTGGACCATACCATGCCAGCCAGGCAAGGAACGTATGAGAACTATAACCTACCTTGAACCCCCAACTCTCGTTCGCTGCGTCCTGATCGCCCACTAATTCGATCTCGCGGACGTCGCCGATGCCCAGCCCCCGGTCGTGAGCCAACCGGATATATTTGATGGCGAGTGGGTCGAACCCCATCAATTTAGCGCCGACGGCATCAATCGCCACTTGGTCGGCAGAAGCGAGTATGACATTTTTGATAACCGGCTCCATCAGTCGCGGACCAGGTCCGTTGCCGGCTGTCGTGCCGTCCATCACTGCAAAGAGGCCCGGATGGATTTCCTTCTGGATCGCGAGGAGATCGACGAGTGTCTCGTGAATCCAGGTATGCGTGTAATGCCGGTATTTGCTCAACAGCCCGCCGAACGCGTTCTTGAGCGCCCCGGTCGTCGTTGTATACATATGGGTCTTGAGGGTTGGCAGGTGGACCATGTTCTTGCCGATGAAATAGT
>JBLMXX010000453.1:0-3568 GCA_050257995.1 Acidobacteriota bacterium
CTCTATCCACTTGAGCTACGGGCGCAAAGGGTGGATGATGGGTCTCGAACCCACAACCACTTGATCCACAATCAAGTGCTCTGCCATTGAGCTACATCCACCATGTATTCCAGCCGATAGGGTTTTCGCCCATCGCAACGTTGCCTTCGGGGAAACATTATAGCACTGAGGTTGAGCCAAGTCAAACAAGAATCCACTTTCAACCCAACCACACCCAAACTAAGAGTGCCTGTCACCTCCTGATTGGCAGGCTCAATTCTGCAAGCAAAGGGAGTCTGCGCTAGCACTTGAGCAGACTTATCAGGGTCGGGAAGGATGTCGCTCAGTCGGTCCAAGCCCCGGCTTTCAATTTTTGCCCGAGAGCGCCCGGCAGGTCGCTTTGGGATAAGAGGGTCTGCTCGCCGGTCGTCAGGTCGCGCAAGGTCACTCTTTGCGCTGTAGCTTCATCGGGACCAATAATGGCGGCGAACGGAATACCTTTTGAACCGGCATACTTGAGTTGTTTGCCCAGGCTATCGGTGTCGAGTCCTAATTCGGTGTTCCAGCCCGCGGCGCGCAATTCATATGCCAACCGGATACAAGTCCCGACCAATTCGCGATTGAATACAGTTACGAGAACTTGGGTGACGGTCTTGCCGAGGTTGGGCGGGAACATGCTGAGCTCTTCCATTACGTCGATGATGCGCTCGATGCCGAACGACGTTCCGGTCACAGGGATCGATTGGTTGCTAAAGAGACCGACCAGTTCATCGTAGCGTCCGCCGCCTGTGAGTGACCCGATCTGGGGCTCTGTGACGATGGTCTCATAGATCGGGCCGGTGTAATAGGCCAGTCCGCGGACCATAGAAAAATCGAATTGGTAGTTTGCCGGTGGAACATTCGTCGCAGTGAGGTACGAAGCTAATTGTTCCAGCTCGTCGAGACCTTGCATGACGATTGGTACGCTGCCGAGTTGTTCGCGCAGCTCGCCGAAATCACCGTTTGGGATCGCGATGAGATTCATGACCTTGGAAATCACGTCGGCGGGAATCCGGTTCTGCGCCATTTCTTCGCGCACGCCCTCGGGACCAATCTTTTGCAGCTTGTCGATGGAGCGATACAGACCGCCCAACAGTTCGTTCGACACACCAGCGTATTGCCCGATCCCGATAAGGATTTTACGATTATTGATCTTGGTCACGAAAGACTTGAACCCCAATCGCGTAAGCAGGACATAGATCATCGTCACAATTTCCGCGTCTGCCAGCATAGACGACGCGCCAACAATATCGACGTCGCATTGGTAGAACTCGCGATAACGACCCTTTTGGGGACGCTCAGCGCGCCAAACGGGTGCGATTTGGTAACGCTTGAATGGCTTGACGAGTTCAGGGTACATCGCTACGACGCGCGTCAGTGGCACCGTCAGATCGTAGCGGAGCGACAGTTCCTCTTTGCCCTCTCGATGCTGTGCGTCGTAGATCAGCTTTTCCGCATCCAGTCCGTATTTGCCCATGATCGTCTCGCGTAGTTCCAGTACAGGTGTCTGCAGGGGCTCAAACCCAAAGCGCTGAAACACAATCTCGAATTGTCTGATGACGTACTGGCGCAGGAGCATCTTTTTCGGTAGAATGTCCCGCATTCCGCGGGGCACGCGCGGCTGGATCTTGTTCGGCATAGTCACCTCCGGCAATCGGGCGTCGCAAAGGCACGAAACAAAAAAGCGTGGATGTTCTCCACGCCAGAGTTTACGGTTTGTGCTCAAAAGGGCAGGACTATACTCTGGCGCGACAGAAAGGCACATCGGGATGATGCGCATGATTTGGATGGTTCGCCAGAGAGATTTGACATTTCATGATGGTTCGAATTATATCACAGCAATGCACAATAATCAATTGTCAATTGTTATGAAATGTATCCCAGGTCTTGCAGTCTCGCTATAACTTGTGCCTCTTCCTCTTCCGAATACCCGTCTGTCGTCTGCACGCGCCCGCTCGATGACCCGCCGAACTCTATCGCTCGCGCGTCGGTCAAGATCTCGTCCAACACGCGGCCGTCCATGTCGCCCGGGACCGGCAATCCCATCAAGTGCAGGATTGTGGGTGCTAGGTCGATGAGACGCGCCCCTGTGAATTCACCGGCCTGTTTCACGGCGGCACCGCTCGCGGCGAACATGCCATTCATCCGGTGGGATGAGGACACGCCATAGGACGATTCCAGGATCTTGTTCGAACCAAATTCGAAATCGCCAAAGGCGATTGTTTCGAGACGGCGCGGCAGGAAAAGGATATCGGGCGCCTCGGCCAAGTGCGCTCCGCTGTAGATCTCCTCTTTTTTCCAGATGTGTTCCACCAACGGTGAACCATCTGGAAGTTTCAACGCTCGCAGATCGGCAATGACCTGCTCTCGGGTACTCTCATAGTCCGCGCCCGGCTCGACAATGCCCTGCGGCTCGCGTCCCCGCAGGTTGATATGCGCTTCACCGATATAACCGATAGAATAGGCTCGTGTCCTGGTCCAGTCGACATCCCCAAAGGACAAGAAGAACCTTTTGAGCAGGCCGCGGCCTCCACGCCGCTTGTCTAACGTGCGGCGTAATTTGCCGAGCCCGACCGCAAGCACTATCCGGTATACCGTACGGGGAGTCAGACCAAGTTGGAAAGCCAATCGCTTGATTTGCGCCGCGGCATTCGGCTTGAATTTCAGGTACCCGCGCTGGGCGAGATAATTGTTGACGTAGAGGAAATTGCGGACCGGACCATGTCCATGGTCGCTCATCAATAGCACGGTGGTGTCTGCATCGAGGTTTGCAACAAGGCGCGCTATCTGTGAGTCGAGATGCCGGTAGAGAGTGAGAATCCCATCCCGCCATCGTGTCGCTTGCTCAGGATCGTGCTCGTGATGGGTAGGGTCAAAGTACGACCACAAGCCGTGGGAAACTGTATCCGTCTCTGGAAATACAAGCATGAAGAAATCCCACGGATATTTGGAAAGCAGGTACTCGGCTGCCTTGACACGCTGGTTAGCGGAATACTCCAGGGCCTGCATGAAAATTTCGCCACGGCCCTTGGAGAATACTTCGTCGGAATAGACGATGTATTCGCCAATTTGCTGACGCAATTCTCCGGCGAGTTCGCGGGGATAAGTGTATTGGTCGGCACCACGCGGGGTGAGCATTCCGGTAATTAGCAGCCCGTTTACGGGTTGAGGCGGCCATGTCACGGGCACGTTCATCACGATCACTTTTTTGCCCGCCTCACCGATCAGGTCCCACACCGCTTTGCCGTCCCGGTCGAGCACAGAGACCGGAGCGAGATCGTATGAATCACGGCGCCTCCGCATGAAATCAAATAGCCCATGCGCTCCCGGGTTCTTGCCCGTCATAAACGACGACCAAGCGGACGCGGTGACTGGCGGCACTGTCGACTGGAGTTCGCTCCACGCGCCGCCATCCATTATTTTCCTGATAGTGGGCAGTTGCCCGCCGTCCGCCCATGGGCGGATCAAATCAAATGTGGCACCGTCGAGTCCGATGCAAAAGACTTTGGGCATATAACTCTGTAAACCACCTTATGCTTTCGCCGGTTGC
>JBLMXX010000454.1:0-3438 GCA_050257995.1 Acidobacteriota bacterium
ACATCGCCGTGTACGAGAAGAACGGTGGGTATCAGGCGCTGCGCAGAGCCGTGAAAGAAATGACACCCGATCAGGTCACCGAAGCCGTCAAAGCTTCGGGCTTGCGCGGGCGCGGCGGCGCCGGTTTTCCGGCAGGCGTGAAATGGAGTTTTCTCCCCAAGGGTGTTTTCCCGCGCTATCTTGTCGCCAACGCAGACGAGTCGGAACCAGGGACGTTCAAAGATCGCCAGATGATGGAACGCAACCCGCATCAATTCCTGGAGGGCATTGCAATTGCATCCTATGCGATCCAGTGCCAGCATGCCTTTATTTACATTCGGGGAGAGTTCCCGTATGCGGCCCTATGCCTGGAACGTGCGATTGCGGATGCGGAGAAGAGTGGGTACCTCGGCGAAAAAATCCTTGGCTCGGATTATCATTTGCAGGTGACTGTCCATCGCGGAGCGGGCGCGTACATCTGCGGCGAAGAAACGGCACTGCTCGAGTCCCTCGAAGGTAAATTGGGTCAGCCGCGCGTCAAGCCGCCATTTCCGGCAAGTGTTGGCCTTTACAACAAGCCTACCGTCATCAACAATGTAGAGACTTTGGCGAATGTGCCTGCCATCATCGAACGCGGCGCCAATTGGTTTGCCGGGATTGGCACGCCCAAGTCGACGGGGACCAAGGTCTTTTGTCTGAGCGGTCACGTCAACCGCCCCGGTAATTATGAAGCCCCCTTTGGGGCCATTACGTTCCGGGAATTGATTTATGATTTCGGCGGTGGAATTCGCAACGGCAGGAATCTGAAAGCGATCCTGCCCGCCGGCGCGAGCGGTCCAATGGTCAGCCCGCTGGCGAACGAAGGCGTAATGGATGTGAAGCTTGATTTTGAGGCGCTGGCACCGTTCGGCTCGCTCCTCGGTTCCGCTTCTGTCATTGTCCTCGACGAAGACACTTGCGTGGTCTGGGCGGCGAAAAAGATGGTTCGCTTTTTCGAGCACGAGTCGTGCGGCAAATGCACCCCTTGTCGAGAAGGAACGTACTGGATGTCCCGTGTCCTGGAGCGCATTGACGATGGCGTGGGAACACTTGCCGACGTCGGTTTGGTGGAGAATGTTGCCAATCAGATGCAGGGTCGCACGCTGTGCCCGCTAGGTGATTTCTCCACATCGCCAGTGCTGGGGAGCGTCAAGATTTTCCGCGAAGAGTACGAGCGACACATCAAAGAACACGGTTGCTGGGCGAAGAAATAGCAAAGCGGCTTATTTCGCATTTGAGGTTAGTAATGCCTAAAGTCATCATTGACAATAGAACGGTTCAAGTCCCAAACGGTACCCTCATAGTCGAGGCCGCGAAAAAGGCCGGCACCGAAATCCCTGTTTTCTGCTACCACCCCAAACTCCAGCCCGTTGGAATGTGCCGCATGTGCCTGGTCGAGGTCGGAACGCCCAAGCGTGGCAAGGATGGGCAAATCGAAAAGGACTCGGGTGGCAACGCCGTGATAGCCTGGATGCCTAAATTGCAGACTGCTTGCACGACCGTTATCTCCGACGGAATGGCGATCCGAACCGATACGGCGGCGGTTGCCGATGCGCGCCGCTCCGTCATAGAATTCCTGTTGACGAGCCATCCGCTCGATTGCCCCATTTGCGACAAGGGTGGCGAGTGCCCCTTACAGAATCTGACCATGGCGTATGGCCCGGGCCAGTCGCGTTTCCCGGTCGAATCGAAATTCCACAACGACAAGCGCGTGCCGCTGGGCGATTTGATTATGCTCGATCGCGAACGTTGTATCCAGTGTTCGCGCTGTATCCGGTTCCAGGATGAACTCGCCGACGATCACGTGCTCGGTTTTCAAGCGCGCGGACGCGGCTTGGAAATCGCCACTTACTCCAGCCCGCCGTTCGATTCCAAATTCAGCGGCAATACCATTGATATTTGCCCCGTGGGTGCACTGACCTCACGCGACTTTCGCTTGACCGCCAGGGTATGGGAAACCGATGATCAGTCATCTATCTGTGCACATTGTTCGGTGGGATGTAACATCCTTATCGGCGAACGCGACCACGATATCAAGCGGATTGTGCCGCGAGAGAATCAGGCCGTCAACGCTATCTGGCTTTGCGACAAGGGTCGCTTTGCACATCACTTTGCAACCTCCTCCGACCGCCTGACCATGCCGTTGGTCCGCCGGAATGGCAAGTTAGAGCCCACTGGTTGGAATGACGCGCTGAACCTCGTTGCCGCGAAATTCGGCGAGGTGAAGAAACAGCGCGGCGGCAATGGCCTTGCCGGGTTGGGCGGCGACCGCTCATCGAATGAGGATTTGTACCTGTTCCAGAAGCTATTCCGCCAGGTGCTCGGCTCAAATAACCTGGAACATCGCGTCGGTTGGAGCGCGACGAACGTCGGCGCCGATATGGTGCGGCTGTATGGCGCAGGTGCCGGAACGGATCTCGGCGCGCTGGACAAAAACGCGACAGTTTTTGTATTGGGCGCTGATCCGGAAGAGGAACAACCGGTCATTCGCTTGCGCCTGACGCGCTCCGTGCGGAATTCCGGCGCCAACCTGATCGTCGCCAATGGGCGGCTCACCCGCACCGCGCGGTACGCGCGCCAGTCCATTATTTACCGGTACGGAGGAGAGTCGGCATTCTTGCTCGGCATGGTGCGCGCCATATTGGACGAAGGGCTGGAGAACAAGGAATTTATCGCGACACGCGTGGCTGGTCTGGATGAATTCAAGATAGCATTGGAACCTTATACCGTCGAAAGATGCAGTGAGCTGTGCGGAGTAAGCACGGCTGCCATTCGGGACGGCGCGCGCTCGTTTGCGAAATCGCCTGATGCGTTGATATTATACGGTCGCGAGGCGATGGCAGCTCAACAGAGCGACCTTGCCGTGGCGTCCGGCATCGCATCCTTGCTCCTTCTCACCGGTCATGTCGGACGGGCAAACAACGGATTAATCGCCCTCTATCCCCACAACAATTCGACTGGGGCAATAGATTTTGGCTTGTTACCCGAGCACGGCGTCGGGCGCGCAAAGGTCGAAACGAAAGGGATGGCGATCGGCGAGATGACGTCGGCGAAGGTCGATGCGTTGTATGTAATGGCTTGCGATCCCGCCGCAGACGGCGAATTCGTCAAGCCCGAATTCCTCGTCGTGCAAGATCTGTTCCTGACCGAGACGGCAAAACTGGCAGATGTGGTTCTGCCGGCGCAATCATTTGCAGAACGCGATGGCACCTTTACGAATACCGAACGGCGCGTACAATTGTTCCGCGCCGCCCTCAAGACCATTGGCGATCGCAAGCCCGACTGGTGGATTCTTGCCGAACTCGCGAAACGGTTGGGAGCGAGTTGGGAGTATGCCAACGCCGGACGAGTGATGGACGAGATAGTAGCCACAGTCCCGCTGTATGCGGGCATGACGCATGCCGCCCTCGCGGAGAATGT
>JBLMXX010000455.1:0-5518 GCA_050257995.1 Acidobacteriota bacterium
GGAATCACGCATCGAGAATGACGTGATAGGCATCGCGCCTTGCATGCGATTGTAATTAATCCTTTGCTTGTTCGTTCTAATGAGTATGGGGCATGTAAGATACAGCCCTGTCGGCTCCGAACGGTCAAGCAGGCGTTGCCTCTTGTCGCTCTTTACTTGATGGAGCCATACCGGAAATCTCATAAAAGGAGTAGCCCATGAGCAACCTTGGATTATCATTACCTGTTCTCGTCGTGCTCGTCTTTCTGGTGCTGGCAATTCTCGTTGTTCTGACTTGGACCGGCAACCAGAGGAGACGGAGTGATATGCTGCGCGAGCGCTTTGGCCCCGAGTACAATCGCACCGTTGAGGAAATGGGAGATCGGCGCCAAGCAGAAGCAGAATTGGCAAGCCGCGCTAAACGCGTCAAGTCGTTTGATATCCATCCGCTCTCGTCAGGGGATTGGTCCCGATTTGTCGGTGAGTGGCAAACGACGCAGGCACACTTTGTGGACGATCCATCTGGCTCCGTACGGGATGCAGACCGCCTGGTGCAGCAAGTGATGGAGGCGCGCGGCTATCCTATGGGTACGTTTGAGCAGCGGGCCGCCGATATTTCGGTCGATCACCCCGCGGTAGTCTCGAACTATCGGTCGGCTCACGATTTGGCCATGCGCAACGAGCGTGGGCAGACCTCCACAGAGGACTTGCGCCAGTCGATGGTTTACTATCGGAATCTTTTCAATGACCTCCTGGACATCCCGGAGGCGAACATGAAGGAGTCAAAGTGATGACGGACCAGATGAGAGATGCCAGTTACGGCGACATCGGCAAGATGCCCAACGGATCTGCTGAATCAAATCCGCTTACGACCGCAGATATGGCTGCTACCGCCCAGAAAAGAGAGACGACAGCGGGCACCGAATCCATGATGCGGAATGCGGGTGGAAGTGGAACGTATCGCACACCGCTCTTTGATTCGGACCAGGACCAAGCCTTTCGGGCGCGGTGGGTTCAGGTCCAGACCGGCTTTGTCGACGAGCCCCGCCACGCCGTTGAGGAAGCAGACCATTTGGTCGCGGAATTGATGCAAGACCTGGCTCGAACGTTTGCGGACGAAAAGAACAAACTGGAAGGCCAGTGGGGCAGCGGCCAGGATGTCTCTACGGAGGACTTACGAGTGGCGCTCCAGCGTTACCGCTCTTTCTTTGACCGCCTGCTTTCTCTATAGTTGGCGAAAAGTGCTTTGGCAATGGGCGAGGTCGTCAAGACCTCGCCCATCGTTTATCCGTGCGCTGCGATGAAAAAAAGCGGACGCGCGAGCGTGATTTGATCCTTTGGCCAATCTCCCCACTTGTCTGGATGCACGGCTTTCCGTGTTATAATGGCCACCGGGCCTGGTTTTGCGCCGTAATCTCTCCACCCTCTATTCACAATTTATTCACAATCCCCTGCGATAATCCCGTCTAGATAAACTTGCTGAAAGGAGTAAGGAAATGAACGGGAGAATTATCCTGGGAGTTTTGCTCGTGATCGTGTTGGTTGCAGGCGCGGTGGGATTGGGCGTTTCCGCCTACAATATGGGACTGGCGCAGGGCATGGCAGTTTCCGGCGCCGACAAAGCGCCCGCGGCGGGTGTGGCGCCCTATGCGTATCCCTTCTTTGGGGGTCCGTTTTGGTTCCACCCGTTTGGGTGGGGATTCGGCTTTTTCGGACTGCTGTTCCCGCTGTTTTTCTTCTTCCTCATCTTTGCCCTCCTGCGCGGGATTTTCTGGGGGGGGCACCGGGGTTGGAGAAGGGGGCCCTGGATGGACCGGGAGACCGTACCACCGACAGTCGAGGAATGGCATCGCAAGATGCACGAGCCCAAGGGATGATGTTTCCGAGGTGGCGGGTTACGTACGCAACTCGCCACCTCGAATGAACTAGAAATGCAAATTGGCAACGGACGAAACAAAGAATAATATTCGCGTCGTCGTGATAACAGGTGGAAGCAGTGGGATTGGGCGCGCGATGGCAGAGGCATTCGTGCGGAACGACTCCGAGGTGGTTATTCTCGGGCGCCGGGAGGACACATTGGCATCCGCGGCGCAAGAAATCGGACCTCGTTGCAGTTGGCAGCGCGCCGACGTCAGCGAGCGCGTCGAGGTCACAACCGCCGTCGACGCCATAGTAGCCCGCTTTGGAATAATCGATGTCCTAGTAAACAACGCGGGTTATTCACGTGGTATCACGGCGGAAATGTCGCTTGAGCGGGCAGAAGAGATATGGGATGAAGAAATGGGGGTAAACCTGAAAGGCGCCTTCCTCATGTCGCTTGCTGTCGTGCCGTATCTCTTGCGTCCGGGAGGGCGCATCATTAACGTAAGTTCGGATGGGGCATTCACAGGCGCCATCGGTCTTCGCACCGTCGGTTATGTGAGCGCCAAAGCGGGACTACTGGGGTTGACACGCGGGCTCGCTCGCGAATACAGTCCGCGGGGAATTACGGTGAATGTAATTGCCCCCGGTTTCATTGCGGGTACTGGATCGAACAGGCAATTGCCTGACGAGACGGTGAAAGGTATAGCCGCCCAATTGCCGGTGGGTCGCCCCGGTCATGTCGACGACGTGGCATCGGCGGCGCTCTTCCTTGCCTCTCCGGAGGCCGGTTTCATCACTGGAGAAATACTGAATGTGAACGGTGGCCGGCTATTCGGGCGCTAAAAGGACCATGAAGAAAATCCTCGTCGTAGACGATGAAGCAAAAATTGTCCAACTCGCGCGCGATTACCTGGAGCACGCGGGATTTTCGGTGATGACGGCGGGAGACGGCAAGACCGCGCTCGCCGCCGTTAGAGCTGAGAAACCCGACCTCGTCATCCTCGACCTCGGCTTGCCCGGAATGGATGGGCTTGATGTCACCCGGACCATGAGGCGCGAGACAAACGTTCCCATCATCATGTTAACGGCGCGCACAGAGGAAACGGACAAGCTCATCGGTCTCGAAATTGGGGCGGACGACTATATTACCAAACCGTTCAGCCCGAAAGAAATGGTTGCGCGCGTTCGCGTCGTGCTGCGGCGCCTCGATGCCTCGCGTGAAAATGCGGGTGCCGAAACACTCCGCGCGGCGGACGTGACTCTGGATATCCCGCGCATGCGGGTGACCGTGGGAGAACGGGACGTCCAGGTCACCCCGACCGAATTCCAGTTGCTCGCCACCCTCGCACGCGAGCCGGGGCGGATCTTTACGCGTGCCCAGTTGCTGGATGCGGTGCGCGGGGTGGCTTTCGAGTCCTACGAGCGGGCGATCGACGCGCATATCAAGAACATCCGCCGCAAGATCGAGCCGGACCCGCACGAGCCGCGTTATATCCTGATGGTGTACGGCGTCGGCTACAAATTCGCAGACCGCTGAGGCTTGGTTGAAGCATTCGAGATTCAAAAGGCGTCCGCCTCTCTGGTGGCCCGAGAACGAGCCGTGGCCTCCGGAAGGACCACCCCATATGCGGCCGTGGCGCCGGATGCGCGGACGATTCTTTTGGCGCGTGGGCTTTTTGTTCTTCTTCCTGTTTTGGTTCGCCGTGCTCGCAACCTCCTTCTTGGTAATCTCATCGGTGGGGATTTTGGGCAATGTCGATCTCCCGCGCGGGCCCATCCATCCTTTAGCGATTCTCATTATCGTTCTGGGTGTGCTAATGTTCGCCGGGCGCGGACTGAGGAATCTCACAATGCCGCTCGGCGACATGATCGAGACCGCTGGACGCGTGGCGGAAGGGGACTATGCCGCGCGAATGGCAGAGCGCGGCCCTTCCGAAGTCCGTGCCGTGGCGCGGGCATTTAATTCCATGGTCGCGCGACTCTCGGCGAACGACGAACAGCGCCGCAATCTGCTCGCCGATGTGACTCACGAATTGCGAACGCCTCTGACCGTAATTCAGGGAAATCTCGAAGGGTTGGTGGATGGGGTGTATCCTCGGGACGATGCGCACCTCCAATATATTTTGGAAGAGACTCGCGTGCTCTCACGCCTCGTGGACGACCTGCGGACCCTCGCTCTCGCGGAAAGCGGTGCCCTCCAACTGAAAAAGGAAACAACCGACGTCGCAATGTTGGTACAAGAGACGGTTAATTCCTTTCGTGGACAGGCGGACGCGGCCGGGCTGGCGCTTGAGACAGAGATACAGCCCGAGCTTCCTCTGTCCGAAGTGGACCCCGCCCGGATCCGGCAGGTGCTGGAGAATATCCTTTCCAACGCTCTGCGCTTTACGCCGCGTGGAGGGACAATCTGCGTGCGTTGTTTCACTCAAAGCGCTCCCGGATCGCCGACCACCGTCTCGGTGAGCGACAGCGGTACCGGCATTTCGCCGGATGACCTTCCCCACATCTTTGAGCGGTTCTTCAAGTCGGCCGATTCGCGCGGGACCGGGCTGGGGCTAGCGATTGCGCGAGACTTGATCGCCGCGCACGGCGGAGAAATTAAGGCGGAGAGCGGCGCCGGAAAGGGCACAACCATCCGTTTCACACTGCCAGCCGTGGGCAAATGACAACCTCCTTTGCACGCGCGTCTCGCTCTACGCGCTCCCCTCTTCGCTACGTGCCTCTTCTGTAACTCTTCGGATGCCGACACGTTAGAATAATCAAGACTAGTGAATGGCACTGACTTTAACTTGGAGCCACGGGGCTCCGTAGTAGGCCCAAGCGGGGGGGGGAGAGAGGTGTGATTCGCGTGCTGATTGTCGAAGATAATAAATTCGTCCGCGACAGTATCCGGCTGTTGCTGAAAAGAATGCAAGATTTGGAGGTTGTGGGCGAAGCACGCGACGGTCAAGAGGCCATTGCGCTGACAGACCAACTCACTCCCGACGTAATCCTGATGGATATCCAGATGCCGGTGCTCGACGGGCTGGAAGCGACAGCACGGATTCACGCCAAGCATCAGGATGCGCGGATCGTCATGTTGACTCTCTTCTCGGAGCAGACCCTTGTTCGCCAGGCTGTGCAAAACGGCGCAATGGGTTGGGTTTCAAAGAAAGATAGTTTCAATGAGCTTGGCCCTGCCATCCACAGCGCGTTCGAAGGGAAAAAGTATTTTTGTTCTTCTCTTGGTCCCATGGTCGATGAGTTAGGAAAAGACGGGCATTAACCCTACGATCTCAGGAGCGCATTATTGACGGTAAAGCCGGACGGCGTATAATGCCCGCATATGAGCACACTCCAAGCCCGCTTGCCGCTCGTGCTCTTCTTTGTTGCGTTTTCCATTCTGGCGCAACCTCTTGTGCCTAGTCCTATGGTGGCTGCCGCGCCGCATTCCCCGATCGATGGGCCATTCCTTGGCTCGTCGGTCATTCCGGTGTCGCGCGATGACACACTGCCGGCGCCTCAGGTGGCACCACCTCCTCCGCTACCATTTTCACTTCCTTTTCGCCGTTCTTTGCCCCCGCGATCCGTCTCACCCGCTTTCCCGCTCGATCCCGCGCGCCAGACTCGCCTCGCCGCCACGAATATGCCCGCGCCACTCGCAAGCTTTGATGGGCTATCCTTGACGCCTTTCCCT
>JBLMXX010000456.1:0-3990 GCA_050257995.1 Acidobacteriota bacterium
TTGTCCGGGTTGCCCGCTCAGGAAAAGCAAGCGCCATCAGATGGCATCCTGTGAGAAAAAGGGGATGAATTCCTGGGTGCTTTCCGAGATGATCTGGGACCGTTGCTAGATTGATTTGCAATGAGGAAGGCGGTGGCTCGATGCCACCTCCGGTAAGAAGGAGAAGAGGATGCGGCGGGTTGCGTTCAGGCTTGGATTCTTGATGTTCATTCTCGCGGCGTGTGCACCCGTTGCGGCGCCAACACAAGAGCCGGGGGCATCAGGGGCGAAGACCGGCGCCCCAATCCCATCTTCGACAGCGACGACGCTTACCCCGGACCCGCTCGAGGTCTCTGTTTCCAAAGAATTGGCGCGGACCCCCGGTCCCTCTCTTGTCGCGCAGTCGACGGCAACGACTCCGGTCCCCGTCCCCAACCCGGCTGCCATCTCGAACGGTGGTGTAGCCGGAGCCATCGAATTTGAAACCTTACCGGTGAGAGAGAGGAACGATCTCACGTTCCAGGTGCAAGAGATGACCGCATTCGATGCCAGGCGGTGGAGCGGTGGCAAGCAACTCTTCGCCAACGCGCGAATGGGCTCACTGGTCCGTTTTATACTTATGGTGGATCGGACCGGGACGTACATGCTCAATCTTTACGCTACCCGCGCGCCCGACTTTGGTTGGGTCCAGGTGAGTTTGGATAGTAAGGTGTTGGGAGAGCCCATCGATTTGTATGCCGCGACAGTCCTGCCGTCCGGAGTGATCAACCTGGGAAGTGTGGACCTCAGCGCCGGTGCGCATGACTTGGCGTTGAAGGTCGTGGGCAAGAATGCCGCTTCGAAAGATTATAAATTTGCGCTGGACAGTTATACCCTCATATCGCCGGGTTTACCGGCAGTCCAGATCGCACCTCCGGCTGCATCGACCGCGACCGCCTCGCCGTCCAATCCCGCTATTCCCGCCACCGGCAGTGTCCCCGGCGCGACAGAGTTTGAGACCCTGACGATCAAAGACAAGACCGACATGGAATGTGAGGTTCTGAACGGGTCCACGGGCATCCAATGGAGCGGCGGCAAGCGGCTGTCCTGCATGGGCAAGCAAGTGGGCGCCAGCGTCCGGTTTACCTTGCCGATTGAGCGCACCGGGCGCTTTCTGCTGAATCTTTACATGGGCAAGGCTCCGACTGGGGCACAAGTCCAGATCACGTGGGATGGGCAAGCGTGGGAAGCGCCGCTAGATCTCTTCGCCGCGTCCCTTATGCCGTCGGGGCGTCTTGCGGTCGGGACGGTGGACCTGAGTGCAGGTCCTCACGACCTGGGGTTCCGCGTCGTCGGAAAAAATGGCGGGGCTACCGGGTACGGCCTGATACTGGACGCAATGACTCTTACCTCCCCGCCATAGAGCACGCGTGCATTTCACCTCCTGCTTACCCCCTTGCCGAAAGAGTACCCGGTCGAGTAGAATAGGGCATCTCACGAAAAGGAGGTGCCCGTGGCAAACCTCCCGACTGGCACCGTCACGTTTCTTTTTACGGACATTGAAGGGAGCACGTTGCTGTGGCAACAGCATCCTGACGCTATGCCTACCGCTCTCGCGCGGCACCATGACATCCTTCGTCGAGCGTTCGAGTCCTATCAGGGTTATATTTTCCAAATAATTGGCGATGCCTTTTGTGTCGCTTTTCCGACCGCGCTGGATGGGCTGCAAGCGGCGCTGGCCGCCCAGCGCGCCCTGCGGGACGAGGCATGGGGGAAAATCGGATCTCTCCGCGTCCGTATGGCACTCCATACGGGTGTGGCAGAGGTGTGCGCGGGCGATTACACCTCCGGGGAATATGCGTCCAGCTTGACGCTTTCTCGCGCGGCGCGTCTACTTTCGGCAGGGCATGGTGGCCAAGTCCTCCTGTCACAGACCGCGCGCGATCTGGTCGAACGCGATGTTCCGGCGGGCGTATCTCTCATCGATTTGGGCGAACACCGGCTCAAGGATTTGCAGCGACCGGAGAGATTGTATCAACTGGTGAGCGGGGACCTGCCATCGGACTTTCCCCCGCTCAAGTCGCTCGACACCCTCCCTAATAATCTGCCGATACAATTGACCTCCTTCGTCGGGCGCGAATCCGACGTGGCGGAGGTCAAGCGTCTCTTGAGCACCACGCGCTTGCTGACCCTCACGGGCACGGGGGGTACTGGCAAGACCCGGCTGTCACTCGCTGCGGCTGCCGACCTGCTGGACGAATTTGCCGACGGTGTCTGGCTAGTGGAATTGGCTCCGGTCGCGGACCCAAACCTGATCCCGCAAGCAGTGGCCGACGCGCTTGGTGTGCGCGAAAGCGCGGGGCGTCCCCTGAAGACGGCGCTCTCGGATTATGTGCGCGCGAAACAAATGCTGTTGATCCTGGATAACTGCGAGCACTTGATCGACGCATCCGCGCGGCTCGCCGAGAATTTCCTGCATATTTCCCCTCAACTGAAAATCCTTACCAGCAGTCGCGAGGCGCTGGGCGTCGCCGGTGAAGTGGCGTATCGCGTGCCTTCCCTCTCTCTGCCAAAATCAGTGGACGGTGGAGAGTGGAGAGTGGAGAGTGAACGGCACTCGCCAACCATGGCAATGCAGAGCGAGGCGGTGCAGCTCTTTGTCGAGCGCGCGCGGGCAGTACAGCCACATTTCGCCTTGACGGGACAGAATGCAGAGGCAATCGCACGCATCTGCGAGCGGCTGGACGGAATACCGCTCGCGCTCGAACTGGCGGCGGCGCGCGTCGGTGTTTTCCCGGTGGATCAAATCGCTTGGCGGCTCAACGACCGCTTTAGACTGCTGACGGGTGGCAGTCGCACGGCGATGCCGCGCCAGCAGACTCTGCGCGCCGCAATCGATTGGAGTTATGGGCTGCTATGCGATGAAGAGCGCGCGCTCCTGCGCGGCCTGTCCGTTTTCGCAGGCGGTTGGTCACTTGAAGCCGCGGAGTCAGTATTCAGTGATCAGTTTCCAGTAGACAGTGAACACCATTCTGACCGCCAACCACTACCTACCATCGACGTTCTGGACATGCTGCCGCGCCTGGTCAACAAGTCGCTTGTCATCTTGGACGATCAGGGGGGACAAGCGCGTTACCGGATGCTGGAGACAGTTCGCCAATACGCACGTGAGGAACTGGTCAAAGCCGGCGAGGCGCCGCCCTTACACGACCGGCATCTTGAATATTTTTCTCGCCTGGCGGAGACGGCGAGAAACCGGTTATATCAACAGGAAGGAATATTCTGGTTGAACCGTTTGGAGACCGAGCATGACAACTTGCTTCGCGCGTTGGAGTGGGCGCTGGAGAGCCACCCGGACCGCGCGCTGGAACTGGCAGGGAACCTATGGGAATTCTGGGCGCGGCGCGGCTATACGACCGAAGGTCGCCGCTGGCTCGAGCAAGCGCTCGGGCGCGTCGAGGCGCTCCCTTCAGAGCAGGGAGACGCGGTGTTCCGCCGGGAGTCTCTGCGAGCCAGGGCGCTGGTGGGACTGGGACGCCTCATTCTTGTTCAGGGAGAAGACCTGGCGCTGGCGTTGAAGAGACTGGACCAGGGAATTGCCTTAGCGCGCGCATTGGGGGACGAAGGATTGACTGCGCAAGGGCTTACTTTGCGGGGACTGGGAGCGATCTTTGTGGGTGATTGGGACACCGCTGATACATCAACCCGCGAAGCAGTGGACATCTCCCAACGGATAGAGGATCGCGTTCTGCTCGGGTTGGCACTCGGTATCCGTTCCCAATTCTTGCTTCGCGCTGGGCGGGACCAACAAGAGGCAATGGCTCTCCATCGGGCAAGCACTGTAATTGCAGAAGAACTGGGCATGATGAAGGAATCCAGCGGTTTACTTTATGGAACCGCCTTTCTCGCGGTCACTCGAAAAGACTATGCCGAGGCGCGTACGCTTTTTAATCAGGCCCTTTCTTTTTTTCATGACACGGGCAACAAGCAATTCGAGAATATGGCACGCAGCGGGTTGGGCGATGTGGCACG
>JBLMXX010000457.1:0-4951 GCA_050257995.1 Acidobacteriota bacterium
TCACGCGGGTTGACGATATCGTCGTTCTCGTCGTCGCGCATCGGACGCGGGCGCCCTTCGGTGTAGGACTCGCGGACGTGGTCGAGGATGACGCCTTCCCAATAAGCGATGTGCCCTACCAGGTCCTTGATGGTCCATTCGCCGACAACAGGCAACGTGGTCATCTGCTCTTCCGTCAATCCGGCGACCGCCCCCAGAAGTTGATCGCGGTTGGTATTGAGGTTTTCGAGCAACTCTGCCTTCATCTATCCTCGTTTTGTTTTTCCTGGAGATGGCGTCGCACCGAGCGCTCTGCGGCGGCATGGATAGCATGCCAATTGCGGTGACCGTCCGGCAGCATCACTTTTGCTTTCGCCATTCGCGCGAGGAGAAGTTGGGCTGCCCCTGCGCTCCGCGCGCGGGCAGGAACGAAGATGACAGCGACCTGCCCGTTAAATCCGGCAGACCGGTCTACCCGTCCATCTCTCGTCAAACGCCCGTAAAGAGGTTTCGCGGCAAAGCGACCGAGCAAATGACCTGTCTTGGGATCATGCAATTCATGAAATTCAGAGTGATAAAGTGGATAGCGGAAATAAAACGCGATCCGCTTGTTGCGTCTCAGGGCGCCGAGGTCGAAATCCTTGAACATGCCACGTGTCATCCCAATCCGGTCGTGGACTGGTTCCGCCGTTTGATCTGCTCGATATGCTCGGGGTCGTGCTCGTAGGAATTGATCGCAATCAGCTGTTCCAGGGTGGTGGCGCTGTGCCACGGCGCGGGCAATGCTCTGTGCAGGTCGTCGTCGGAGAGAGTCTCGACGGCGGAAAGAAGATTGCGCTGGGCGTCGTCCAGTTCAGCGCGGACCCGGGCGAGCGACCAGTCCCGCCGGAGGTCCGCCCCGCGCCGGTTGTAGGCGTCCACCGCCGCGTCATTCTCCAGCCCGAGACTCTGAGGAGTCCCGCTGGCGCGATAGTCCGTGATAAACGAAAGGGCGACCTGCTGCCACATCGCCATGTGGCCGAGCAGGTCTTTGACGGTCCACGACTCGGTCACGGGCTGGGTGACGATTGCGTCCTCTGGAATGCCGTCGATGGTCTCGAGTAGGAGGGAGCGGGTCTGTCTCAGGGCGCGGAGAATTTCATCGCGCGTCACCGGGTCCTCCTGGTTTCCACCTCTGCGCATCGTTCCCGTCTCTGGATCGTTTTCGGAAGATCAGCAATTCTTCCTTGCCGCGGCGCTGTTGGACCGAATCCGGCGGGACCTCCCGGCGGAGCAATTCAAGTCCCTGTGCCGTAAAACGTTCTATGATGTCGGAGACCGATACGGCGAAGGGCGGACCCCCGGCGTGATCGTCTGTGGGGAAGGCGAGGTCAATATAGATGCCGCCCGGCTTGAGCAAACGCTTGACGAGGTCTACGTACTCGGGTCGCCGGGAGGGACTGATGGCGCAAAAGCAGGTGTATTCGAGGACATAATCGAAGGTTTCATCGTAACGGCGGGGCAGCGCGAAAATATCCATCTGGAGGATTTCGACCGGCGCGCGCGGGTCGCTCAGTGCTTGCATATCGCAAACCGGATCGGCGGCGAATTCCACGGCGGTGACCTGAAAGCCATTCCGGGCAAATTCGCGCGCGTCGTGCCCGCGTCCCGCGCAGGGAACGAGCATCCGACCCGGTGCAAGGGTGTGTGATTCGGCGAGGCGGCGAAACACCGGCGCGGGTCCGCCGAGGTCCCATCCGGCGCGTCCGCCCTGGTACACCTCTTCCCAGAAAGCCGGTGAATTCACGTCCATACCCTTACGACTCCCACAGCTGAGCGAGATTCTTGACTGGATGACGAATACTGCCCAATGGTTTGCATTAGGAGAGGATCTCGTGCTCTTCTGAGATAAAGTAGGCAACTTTACCCTCATCGATGAAGTTGCGTTCATCCTCTCCCGAAGCATGCCATTCTGGACTCTGGCGCGCCCTTATCAAAGCCTCCATATCATCAAACCAGAGTTCAACCATACCATCAAAATCCGGTGGCCGCGCGTCACCAGGAACATCGATCCGATGGCTCTGCACGAATCGGCGCAGACCCGGGATCCTGGCGCCCATTGGACCATGAATATTTTTCCAATAATGGAAGAAATCTTCATCCGCCATCCCTGGCTTTTTGGTAATATAGTACACGAGTTTTATCACTGCTCATCCCCGGAAACCTGTACGGTTGTTTATAACTCTTACTATTTCTTCTGATTCGCTTTGGCTCGTTCCAGATTTTCCTTGACCCTAAACTTTACAATTCTGCTGATCAGAGCGTAAGGAATAGTTTTGTCCAGGGGAAACCTTACAGAACCTTTTGCTCCTTGATAAATAGACAGTTCCTTCCTGAACTTGGCCGTTCCTGTCGGCGTAGGATAAAATCCGATGTGCTTCTTGAAAGCACCAAAATGTACCAAGTTACCTTTCAAAGTAAAAGTCGGTAATTGGTAGCTGATTTTTTCTTTCGCATCGGGCGCCGCCTTTCTGACCGTCAACCTTATTTTCTCCAGAATCGTTTGAACATCAGGCGGGTAGCCGGCGATGTATGCATCGATACTCTTAGGAGTTGTTCGATCAGTCTTCATACTCCTCCTGTCGACCGTTCAATCGACTTGCCACTCCCGTTGGATCCTTTATTGTGCAGGATGCTCTTCAAGAAAGCGCTTGACCTTTTGCATGAATTGGTCGCCGGTCGCGCCGTCAAGCAAGCGATGGTCTAGCGTGATCGAGAGGTATATCATCGGGCGGACGGCAATGGCATCGTCAATCACGATCACGCGTTTTTGGATGGCGCCGGTCCCCATGATCGCGGACTGCGGCTGGTTGATGACCGGCGTGCCAAAGAGCGACCCAAAGATGCCGTAGTTGGTGATGGTGAACGTCCCGCCTTGCACGTCGTCGGGATTCAGCCGTTTTTCCCGCGCCCGCGTCGCCAGGTCGTTTACAGCCCGCGCAACTCCGAGAAGGCTCTTTTCATTCGCATCCTTGATGACCGGAACGATCAAGCCGTCCGGCAGTGCGACAGCCACGCCAATGTTGATGTGGCGCCGCATCACGATGCCCTGATCGGTGAACGATGCGTTCACGACCGGGTAGGCCTGGAGGGCGGCGACGACGGCCTGGACGAAGAATGCCGTGTATGTGAGCTTGACGCCCTGCCTGGCAAACTCGACTTCGTGCGCCTTTTGATACGCCATCACGCGGCTCATGTCGGCTTCGTGAACGCTGGTCACATGGGGTGCGACCGTTTTGGAGCGTACCATGTGATCGGCAATCGCCTTGCGCATGGGAGTCAGCGGCACGATCTCTTCCGCCGAACCGGGCAGCGCGCCCGCCGTCGGAGCCGGAGGGGGCGGAGTGGGTTGAGGTTTGCCAAAGATTTCTTCGGTGGGGCGGAAGAGCTCGCCCGTGCCCGGCTGTTCCCAGGGCGGAAGCTCGGTTGCCTTCACCGCGGTCGCGGGCGGTTCGCTCCGGCGGGCAACGTACGCCTCGATATCCTTTTTCGTGATACGCCCGCCCTCTCCCGATCCCTTTATGGTCGCGAGCTCTGCATCCGAGATATTGTGCTCACCGATCATCCGCGCCACAACCGGGGTGAGGCGCTTGGTCCCTTGCCCATTGCCCGGCGCCGCGCCCCCTCCATCGGCGGCGGCGCGAGAAGGCGAGGGGATAACCGCGGGCATGGGTCCGGGCATCACAGGGGCAGGCGCCGGGGCTGACGGCGCTTGCTGTCCGGTCGGAGCCGGACCGGGCTGTTCGCCCGCGGCGCCGATAACCGCCACCACGGTCCCCGCTTTGACGGTGGCGCCTTCGGGAACGAGGATCTGGGTGAGTGTGCCACCCGCCGGAGATGGAATCTCGGTCGTCACCTTATCGGTCACGACTTCCATGATCGGCTCGTATTGCTCGATCTTGTCGCCGACCTGTTTGAACCACTTTCCAACCGTCCCCTCGACAACACTTTCACCTAATTGCGGCATTACGACGTTGGTTGCCATCTTGAAACTCCTGTCCGCCGGCTGCTAGTATGCGGCCAACTTGCGAATGGCCCGTTCAATCTTGTCTGCATTCGGCATGAAAAAGTCCTGCAGCGGCTGGCTGAACGGAACTGCGGGGACATCCGGACCGGCGAGGCGCATGATGGGCGCATCGAGATATTCGAATGCCTCTCCCGCCATCAACGCCGCGATTTCGGCGCCCAGTCCGAGCGTAAAATTGTCTTCGTGCACGATCAGCGCCTTGCCGGTCTTTTTGACCGAACTCAAAAGCGTATCCTTATCTAAGGGATTCAGCGTGCGCGGGTCGACCACTTCCACGCTGATGCCGTCGGCGGCGACGCGTTCGGCGGCTTCGAGGCAGAGATGCATCATCAGACCGTAGGCGACGACTGTCACATCAGTGCCTTTGCGTTTGATATCCGCCTTGCCGAATGGAACCGTATAATACGCGTCGGGCACCTCGCCCTTGATGAGGCGATACGCTTTCTTGTGCTCTAGAAAAATCACCGGGTCCTGGACCTGGAAGGCATAATGCAGCATTCCGGCAACGTCGTAGGGCGTCGAAGGCGCGACCACATACAAGCCCGGAACATGGGAGTAATACGCCTCGATGGACTGTGAATGATACAGCCCGCCGCCGATGCCGCCGCCGTAGGGCGTTCGGATGACCAGAGGGCAGGGCCAGGCGCCGTTGGAACGATAGCGAAAGCGCGCCGCCTCGTTCACGATCTGGTTGAACGCAGGCGCAATGTAATCGGCGAATTGGATTTCGCAGACGGGATGCAAACCGTAGACCGCCGCGCCGATTCCGATCGCGACGATCGACAGTTCCGAAAGGGGCGAGTCCACGACGCGCTTGTCTCCAAATTCTTCGATCAGCCCTTTGGTCGCGCGGAACACGCCGCCGCGCACGCCGACGTCCTCGCCGGTCACAAAAATATTAGGGTC
>JBLMXX010000458.1:0-11871 GCA_050257995.1 Acidobacteriota bacterium
AGAAACCGCCAAAGGCCTAATACGATCACTCCGGCCACCATGTATCCCAACATGGCTGGAAGAAACGAAAGGCCGATGCTATCGGCAACCGCCTGCTCTTTATCCCCGCCGCCAATCGGGAAGACGACTCTGCGAGGATAGGTCCCGAATTGATATCGGAGCCAACCGATCACTATATTCTTGATTCGCTGGTCCAATGGAAGCAATGCCGGAGTCTCTCCATCAGAGGGTACAGCGGGCGAACCGGCATCTGCTGTCTCATCCGGAAAGTCGGCTCCAACAATGATCTTGGCATTGTTATCTTTGAAATACTCTGCAGGTATGAGGTCTATTGCGCTCACAGGAGTCGCCGCGACGATTACCCCCAGTAAAAGCGCGATCCCCACCACAATGAGAACAATCTCTTTCCAGAAATTTCTTCCCAGCCGAATGAGCAGATAAGCCAGAACGGTGACAATCAATACAAAACCGATGGTCCGAGTGAACAAAGCGAACAAGAGTGCCAGACTCATCTGGACGGTCCACCACCGACCCCGCTGACCACGGGCCGCCTGCTCGGTCAGCGCCAGGGCCAATAGGCAAAAGGTGGTGAAGATTGGCTCAGACATTACGCGGCGGGTATGATCAATGATCATCGGCGCCAGCACGTACAGCCCCGTGATAGCAAGTGCCCAATTGTATGATCGAGTCCGGCTAAACGAGCGCCAGCACCAGAAGATCAGCGCGGCGTTCATGAGAGTGGCGATAAGCGACAAACTCTTTAGCGCGTCGAAATTCTCCGGAGCAAAAAGAACAAAGGGCACGAGCAAGAGCGGATATGCAAAAGGGTACTTGGCTGGGAGCGGCTCTCCGGGTCCATTGATCAACCCAAAGTGATCGGAAAAGACAAGAGAACGAGCAAGGGTCGCATATTGTGAATCGTCCCAATGTGTGCCGAACTGGTATGCGTCGTAATCCCTCACCGATATGGCTACGGCGATGATAAGCAGTGCAAGCCACGCGACGACCTGGACCCGCGTAGGCCTGATTCGGGAATAGGCGACTTGAAGAGACCGCGGCTTCATTGGGATGGCGAAGGTGGAACCCTTCAGATTATACGGATACTCGGGATTCATTATGCCTTTTCAGAAACCGAGTGGACGACGATGCACTCTGCGCACACGCTAACGTTGCCACTTGACCCAGACTGGGTTATAGGCGTCCCAAACACCTCCGCCCAGATTGTGCTGGCCGGAGCCGTCTGCATTCATCACCCAGATCTCGGAGAACCTGGCATCGTGGCCGCGGTCAGTCGAGTAGATGATCTGTTTCCCATCGGGCGACCAGGAGGGAAATTGATTCCACCACCAACCGCTGCCATCCCCTCCGTTACCCAATGCATAGGTCATCCGGATGGATTTCTTAATCTCTTCATTCCAAACGTAAATCTCCTGATGGTCCAGTTCATCGCTCACATAGGCGATCTTTTTGCCGTCGGGAGACCACGCTTGCCCGTAGACAACTCCCCTCCTGACAGAGGTCAATTGAGTGGGCAACGCAGACGGGAAATTAAAGTTTCTAATCCAGAGCTGCAGTTGCCCCGTCAGGGTATAGTCCTGGTATACGTATCGTGTTCCATCCGGAGAGATCGAATCGCGTGATTTGGCAATTTCATAAACTCCGGGATCGGTAAGCAAACCTATAACAGTGCCATCCGGGTCCATAACCCAATAGTTCGGGTTCTGCCGAGAACCTTCCATAAAGATGATCTTGTTATACAGACCGGGCGGAAGAGGTCTTTTTGCTATATCGATAATGCCTGGCATGGGTGTCGCCGTGATGGTAGGCGTAGGCGGCGGCGTAAGACTGGAACGCGGGATTATGAGCGGTCGCGGCGTCGCGGTGATCCAATTGCTTGGAACCGGTGTGAACGTTCCAGTGGTGGCAGCTACGGCGGTAGCGTACACGGAAGTAGCGAGCGCATCCGTTGGGTTCGCGGGCGTGGGCACAGCCGTTACGATGTAGTAACCGGAGAGGGATGTGGCAGCGCCGGCAGGAGACACAGGCGTCGCCGTGATAAATGCGCGAGAAAGCGGTATCGGTGTATTCGCTCCGCTCGCTTGCGCCGTCTGGCGCGCAGCCTGGGTCGCAGCAACGAAAACATTCTCCGGCGTCGGGGCAACGGTGATGACTACGAAAGGAGCCGGGGTCGCTAGAAGAAAAAGGGTCGGCTCGCCAGGGCCGGCGAGCGCATTCCATCCAAAGAGATTATTCTCACCGCCGGTTGGACCGCGAAATCGAAAAGACAGTTTCCCCACTTCGAGCTGTTTCTCGACGAGGGCTAATTGTGCAGAGTTGAATGTAAATCTTTGTGTTACGCCGGCCCCAAAGGTGGTGGGATCGGAAAAAGCGGCAAGCGTGCTCAGCGGCGTTGTGTTACTCGCGGCTTCATACGTAAGATTGTCATCCCTGAACGTCTGGGAGTCGACAATATCAAGGGACCACTGGCCCGTACCCTGAAAGTTGGATGCATCGCGGCCGGTGATTTCCAGAGCGGCGAAATAGATTTTCGATCCGGGCGCCAGAGTTTGGAGGTCAAACTGCAAGATGCCAGAGTAAGACTGACCCTCATAGAATCCACTGAACAGGCTGCGGTCACGCCAGTGCGGCCGGGTTTCGGCACTTCCCAGCCAGCCCGTACGGTTCGGGTCCGCGGAAAAAGTCATAAACTGTGCGCCTGGCGGCGGTGAAGGTAAAGCGAGCGGTCCCAGAGTTGGCAACGCGGGAGCAGCGACGGTCGGTGCGGGCGTCCTGACGCGTGTCGGAGAACTCGACGGAGACGGAATTGGAGACAGTGTCGGCGTCGCCGCCAACTTGGGGGTATCGGGGGTCCCTCCTCCACAGGCTACCAGCCCGAGGCAAAAGACGGTTAACAGGACCAATCCGCAAACCTTCGCACTAGACCGGACATCCAGTCCAAACGCTTGGGGGGGATGCAAATTCGAATCCCTCATTTAGCCCCTCTCTGCCCTATCGGTAAAACGCCGCACAACACGCCCGATAGCCGAGTTTTTCAGCGGCCCGAAATTTGACCGCTTGCCGTAGTCAGAGTAGTAGTAGGAATAGTAGCTATTGCTGCGCGGAATGCGGTTGAGAACCACGCCGATGATTTTTCCGCCGGCGCGTGTGATCACTTCTTTCGCGCGCAAAGCTGAATCGCGGCGGGTGAGATTTGCGGCGAGCACAAATACGACCCCATCCAAATGTCGCGCGAGGATCGCTGCATCCGTCCGTGGGAGACAGGGAGGCGTATCGAATATCACCATGTCAAATTGCTCCTCGAGCCGCCGGACAAGCAACCGCATTCCTTTAGAATCGATCAATTCCGCCGGATTGGGAGGAAGAGGTCCGGAGGTGAGCATGCTCAAGTTCTCTACGCGGGTCGGTTGCAAGCATCCTTCCAGCGTCACTTCCGAGTTGCGCAATAGATTCACCAAACCAAAATCGTTCGACAGGTTGAATATCGTGTGTTGGGAAGGACGACGCAAATCGGCATCCGCGAGGATCACGCGGAGTCCACTTTGCGCCATAACGACGGCAATATTCGCTGCCGTAATGCTCTTGCCATCACCCGCATCGGGGCTGGTCACCAGAAGCGTCTTGACCGGCTTTTCCAGGTTCGCCGCTTGCAGGTTCGTGCGAATAATCCGATAGGCTTCGGAGTGCGCCGCGCGCGGGAAAGCCGCCGTAATCAGCCGGTCTCGAGGAGAATCCCCCCAGATATTCCCAATTGCCCCCAAACTGGAGAGCTCCAAAGACTGGTTCACATCCGCCGGTGTCTTTACCGTATCGTCCAAATACTCGATGAGCAGAGCCATCGCGATGGCTAGAGTTGCCCCGATCAATGCGGCAACCGCTGCACTCGACATAGCATTCGGAGCGATTGGAAACGTGGGAAATTTAGCCGGTTCGACGACGGACAGGTAATTCGACGCTCTGGGAGCAAGCGCAGTCAGCAAAGTCGCGTACGTCGTCTGCCAGGCATTGGTTTGACCTTGAAGAGTGAGAAGTTGCTGCTGTTTGTCTGCTATTTCACGCGCGCTGGAAGTGACGGAGATGGACCTTTGCAGATCGACGGTCTTTTTTTGTGCGTCTTCGAGTTTGCTTTGGATGTCTTGAATTTGACTCTGAACGAACTCTAGGCGAGCGACTTCGGAGGCATCCCGCCCCGTAGGGGTTTGGGCGATCAACTGGTGCGCATATTCATTCGCGATGGCTTGAGCCCTAGCCGGATTAGTATCTGCCACGCGCAACTCGATAAGCTGTGTGCCCTGCACAATGCTCGCGCTAACACTATTGCGCAACTGATCGGCGCCCATGTTGAGGCCAAGCGCATCGATCGTCCCTTGCATTACCGGATCCGTTCTCGCGATCTGGATATAGGTCTGGGCAAGCTGCTGGCTGGTTTGCAGATCGCCGGTATTGGGATTCGGGTTTTCGAGACTTCGACCCACCAACAGTGAGGTGGACGCCATATAGACTCTCGGCAACTGGGAATTCCAATAGTAGCTGCTTGCCCCCGCGATTCCGGCAGCGAGCACGACCAGCCAAATCCATCTCCCGATTAATGAAAAATATTGTCGTAGTTCCATTTCTTTACCTTTCCAGGGATCGGGTGTCTTCGTTCAGCCCACACCAGGTTTCGAGACTTTTTGAACGGGATGATACCATACCCAGGCAACCCGTCCTTCATGGTGACTAATAGGCCCCCCGGCTGCGAAGAACCGCAGGCAGGGTTTTTAGGATAATCATCACGTCGAGCCAAAAACTATAATTGCGGATATAGTTCATGTCCAGACGAACGCGCTCGTCAAAAGTCAGGTCACTCCTCCCACTGATCTGCCACAAACCCGTAATGCCGGGCTTGACGGTCAACAGGTTCAATTTCATCTTGCCGTATTTCTGCCTCTCGCCGGGAGTGATCATCCGGGGACCCACCAAGCTCATCTGCCCGAGCAAGACATTGAACAGTTGCGGTAGTTCGTCCAAACTGTACTTGCGCAATATGCGACCAATATATGTCACACGCGGGTCTCTCTTTAGCTTCTGGCTGGACTCGAATTCATCCCGCAGCTCAGGGAAAGAGTCCAGGATATCATTGCCGTTCATGTACATGGTCCGAAATTTGAGAGCATCAAATTCGCGTCCACCGCGACCCAACACGCGACGATGGTGGAAGATCGGTCCTGGTGAATCCATGCTAACCAGTATGGCGATCAAGATCATCAACGGTGCCAATAGCACAAGACCGATGATGGCAAGCGCCACGTCGAAACAGTTCTTGACCGCGGTTTCCATATCGCTCAGGCGTACTTTGTTGATGCTGACCAGAGGTACAGACCCCAATTCCCTCACCCAGGCACCGGTGGTGAGGATTTCAAACATCCCGGGTGAAAAACGGACTTGCACGCTCTCGTTCGTCCCAAAGGTGTCATAAATGCTAATCACCTGTGAACGCGTGAGCGCCCCTAACGAAATGAGCACCTCTTCGACACCTCGCCGCGCAACGACTTGTTGAATAGCAGCCACAGATCCCAGGACCGGGAGACCATCGACCTGCACGGTGTCAGGAAGCTGGTCGTCCAGGAAACCGATGACATCCGCTCCGCAGATCGGCGCCGACCGGAGTTGGCAGGCAATTGCGCGACCTTCTTCATCTGCTCCGACCAGGAGAGTAGTGGTCAACAAATACCCCCGACGGCGTAGAGCGTAAGCCACCCGGCGCATCAAAAACCGCTCAAAGCAGATGAGGAAACAAGTGACAAACCATGAGAACAGGATCCAACCGCGTGAAACAACGAACGATTGGAGGAAGAACGTTCCACCGATAAGGAGCATCATCCCCAACGTGTTGGCTTGCACGACGCGAACATATTCATCCAAACCGCCGAACAGTTGAAGTGAATTATACAACTTGTATAAGTAAAAAATGCACAGCCAGGGGATGACGATCAGGACGCCCAGCCGCTGATACATCTCAAATGCCGGAGAGGCGTTTTCGGCGATGCCCAAGCCTAGGTTGAACCTCAGCCAATAGGCGACCGCAAAGGCCAAGGCAAGCGTCGCAACGTCGCAGAGTACCAATAACAGGACAAAGATCCTGCGCTGCGCATGTCGCGAGAGGATGCCCATCGATGGAAAATCATGGAAGGCCGATTCGGAGCTGGATGTTTCAGGATCTTTGGTCACTGGACCGAGAACCGTGTTTGTGCTCATGTTTGGTCTCCTGCAAGTGCGATGGCTTGTCGATAAACCGATTCCAGGCGTTTGACGATCATATTCCAATCATGGTGTTCTTCAGCATAGCGGCGGCCTGCGCGGCTCATCCGCTCCCGTAGCGCTTCGCTTCCCAACAGGGCCAGAACGGACTCGGAAAATCTCTCTGGGCTGTCGCCGACCAGCAAATCGTCGCCGCTCCGAACCTGCAATGCAGACACAGCCTGCGGAGTCGTAACGACGGGTGTGCCGGTCGCCATCGCCTCCAGAACCTTATTCTGTATTCCAGCCCCATACTTTATCGGGCATACGGCGACCGTCGCTCGCCGGAGATGAGGACGAATATCGGATACCGTTCCGGTCACGAAAACTTGATGGGGATGGCGCTCGGCCAGTCGTCGTATCTCGGGTGTCGGGTCCTTCCCGGCGATCCACAGTTGGACATCCGGTTTATCTTTCCAGATCAGAGGCATAATGTCATTTACGAGATACAGCCCCGCGGCGACGTTCGCGTGATAACTCATTTTCCCGCTCAGCACGAGGGTACCTGATTCACGCGCTCCGGCAGGCGGAGTGAAATAATCCAGATCAACACCGTTCGGCAAGACGCCAATCGCCTTCGGGCAATCGCACCGGGCCGGACCGTTCGTTTTGGCTCTCGGGCTGAGGTTTTCCATCGCCTCTTTATCGAGCGGCGAGGTGACGAGCACGCGGTCGAACTGCTCTATCAGCCATCCCTCGTAACGGCGTGTGCGTCCCAATTCCAACCGGCTGATCGATCGCGAAAGCAGACTGCCACTCTTGCGAGCCGCCTGCTCGAACAGGTAAGAGATGCAGTCGACACTGTCCCAGACCACCGGGGTGTGCAAGCCCAAGGATCGAATTCGCGACTTGGCCCAGAGACCGTATCGCGCCCCGCGCAGATGCTCGACGTGGATGACATCATAGCCCTGGGTCAAATGCGAATTCATTTTGTGGAGCAAACCGGGCTGCCAGCAATAAACAGCCTGGAGCGGCGTCCTGGTCGGCAGGGCAATCAGACTGTTCCAGATCGAACGCATCTTGGTGAGACGGCTGGAGATCACTTGGACGACGCCCTTTTGCAGATCTTGGAGGACCTGGCGTTCCGCCTCATTCTCCCACAGGGTTGCAAGAGTGACGGCATGACCCTGTCTCGCCAGAGCAAGGATCAGATTGTAAGGTCGCGTGCGAATTTGAGTTGGGGTGTATGGAACGATGAACAGAATCTTCAAGCGATCACTCCGCTCGCGTCTCCATCAACGCCGTCACAATTCGCTCCGCCGCATGTCCGTCACCGAATGGATTTATGGCATGTGCCATCAGACTGTACGCAGTATCATCATCCAGCAGTTTCATGGTTTCGCCGACAATCCGGTCCGGATTTGTCCCGACGAGGCGCGCCGTGCCTGCTTCAACTGCTTCCGGGCGCTCGGTCGTCTCACGCAATACCAGGACCGGCTTGCCGAGACTGGGCGCTTCCTCCTGCAATCCGCCCGAATCGGTCAACACCAGGTAAGAGCGTTTCATCAGATAAACCAGCGATTGATAGTCCAACGGCGGCAGCAGAGTAACATTGGCAAGATTCCCCAGGGTCTCGCGCACAGGCCCCTGTACATTTGGGTTGAGATGGACCGGGAACATGATCCTGACGTGATTTCCCCGCTTTAAAGCGATTTCCCTCATCGCGGTACAAATGTCGCGCATTGGCTGACCGAAACTTTCGCGTCGATGTGCGGTCACCAGGATCACGCGCGCGTCCGATTCACCGCCGCCGGCAAGCGCCGAAAGTGGGCTATCGTCCGGAGGATCCCAGGGACGGCTGGCAATTTCCAATAGAGCATCAATTACCGTATTCCCAGTCACATGGATAGAATCATCCGGTATGCCCTCGCGCAGGAGGTTCAAACGGGCATTGCTCGTCGGCGCCAAGTGCAAATCACTGACGGCATCCACGACGACTCGGTTCATTTCCTCCGGAAATGGATTCCGCTTGTCGTGAGTGCGTAAACCGGCTTCCACGTGCGCGACTCGGATCTGCAGGTGATGGGCGGCAATTGCCGTCGCCATCGCGGTCGTCGTGTCCCCCTGAACGACGACCCAGTCCGGGCGTTCTTGCATCAAATGCGGCTCCAACCGCTGCAAGACCTGCCCTGCCACCTGGGATGGAGTCTGCCCGTTTCGCATCAAGTCAAGATCCAAGTTCGGCTTTAGGTTGAAAAGTTGCAGCACTTGATCGAGCATCTCACGATGCTGCGCCGTGACCCAGACCCGGGGGATGATGCGGTCGGGGTGGCAGCCCAGTTGCTTGATGACCGGCGCCATCTTGACAGCCTCGGGCCGAGTTCCAAAGACGCAAAGGACGCGCATTTATAAAGTTACCCTCTGTTTGGTTTCGAGATTCCCTGCACGCAAATTAATCCCGAAACTGCTGGCGAGACTGACGACGGCGAATCCGGCGAAAACCATCAACAGCGCATCGCTTGGCAACCGGTAACGCGGGGCCGCCCAGGAGAGCAAAGAAAAAAGCGCTTCGAAAATGACGAATAGGTACAGAGGTGCGCATTCCTTCCATCGCCCACGCGAAAGGTAAAGCCCGTAAACCATAAATGGCAAATAAAGCGGAAAAGACAGGACGCGCCCGATGTTGCTGATAAGCGACGAACTCTCAGAGGGCATCATCCAGTAATAGTCTTTCAGTCGGTTGACCGTCAAGCGGAGAAATCGCATTGGATCGGAAGCGATAAAGCCCAATCCCCTCTGAAACAAGGCACGGTCTTCTGCCGGTTCGGGCAAACCTCGCAAATCCGCCGGGATCGGCGCCACATAAGTTGGATCGAAATTGGTGCCCTGGTTCGGGTGATTCGAGGAAAAGAACCAGAAACCCCCATTCGAGTTCAAGAGTAGAAAATCATGGAAGGTGAAATAGTTATAGACCGTCCAAGGCAAAACGACCAGCCCGATCATCGCAACAGAGACCAGCACATCACGCCAACGCAAACGGCGGTATACCCGCCAGATGATCCAGCCAAAGAGGATGGGGGCAAAGAGAAGCAGTGTCTGGCGCGTCAGCGCACCTATTCCCAAGACCAGGCCCAACAGGACCCAACCTCGCCGCGTGGGTTGATCCACCAAGCCCAGCGCCAAGTCAAATGCCGCCATGACGGCGATGATGTAGAAAGTCTGCGTCATCAGCGCGGCATTGAAAAAAATCAAATAGGCATAGCCCGCGGTGAGTGTCGCAGAAACTAGCCCCGCCCAATTGCCAAAGAGCCTTTTTCCAAGCCGGAAAGCCAACCATATGCTCAACGCCGACACACCCGCCTGGAGTAAACGCGCGACCAGGGGATGATGCCCGACCAGAGCATAAACGCCTGCCAGGTAAATTGTGTAAAGATAGGACCAATGTGCGGTTGGAGTATCGGGCGGAGTGAACGGATACCAAGTCTCGGGAAAAGTAAATCCTTTTCCCTGAACAACTCGCTGAGCAAGGATATCATAAGATTGCTGATCATAAGCACCGGATATTGGATCAGCGTTATCACCCAGCGCGACAGCAACCACAAGACGGACTAGCACCGAGACCAGCATGATCACGATCAGGGCTCGGCGTGTTGCTTTATCGGTCAGCGAGAATGTCATTTCTCTAGCCGATCCGCCTGGAAACCGGCACGGCGTGGTGTGCGGACCCACTTGACCTGCTCCCGCCGAAACCGTGCAGACACCCCCAAAGCAGTCCTCCATAGAATGAATAGGGGACCCAGCCAGATAGCGAGGTAGGCGCGCCCCGGAGCGCGTTCCAGGGCCAACCCGATCAGCGGATAAACCCCCAACAGAACAACCAAAACTAACCACGAGTATAGTGGCAGAGTGCCAACCCAATTTGCGAAAAGGACATTCAAGCCAAGTCCGCTCACGGCAAGCAGAGTAAGCGTAGAGTAGGAAGGCAAGTACGCCTGCAGAGCACCGTCCAATAGAGCGGTATCACGCCGGCGCAGACCGTTCACTAGCATCTCTCGCGCATATTGCCGGCTGGCGCGAAAAGTGCCACTCAACCAACGCGCCCTCTGTGCTCGGGCAATAGACCAGTTGGCAGGCGCTTCGCCATAACCGATGGCTGCAGGCTCGTATTGAATTTTGATGCCTTCCAAGAGTAATTTCTGTCGAAATTCATAATCCTCGGTTAATCCTTCTCCCCAACCGAGATGTCGCAAGATGTCTGCGCGGAAACAGATGGAATCTCCCATAATCTTCGCAGACCAACCCAGGTTCGCCCGGCCAAGATTCTGGAAACGATTATCAACAATGAACATCGCCCATGTCAGCGCGGCAAACCAGGCATCCCGAGGATTGACGATGCGATGGCGCCCTTGCACGACAGGCGCTCCGTCCTTCAGACGAGTGTCCATCAGCCGCAGGAACTTGGCGTCGACTACGGTATCCGCATCAAATACGACGACGGCGTCATACGAACGCCCCGCGTCGAAAATATGACTGAATAACCAATCCAGAGCCGCGCCCTTGCCCCCGCGCGCGCCTTCTTTTCGTTCCCAACAAACCGCCCCTGCCGCACGCGCATTGTCGGCTGTTCGATCACTGCAATGATCCGCGACGACGAACACATCGTAGAGATCCGCCGGATAGTCCAACTCACGCAGAGTTCCCACCGTACGCCCGATGACGGTCTCTTCATCGTGGGCAGGGATGGCAATCGCAAATCGGGTTTTTGGCTGCGCGCTTGGCTCTGTGTTCCGATTCCGAAAGGAGGCGAAGGCAATCAGATATAGATAGCAAGCCGGTAAGACAATAGCCAGCAGGACAAAGATAGAAAAGACGCCCACAAATCCATTCCCCATCGTCAGGATCCATTACGAAGAAAAATCGATGCAAAAGAGTCACCCGGACCTTGCCAATCCACCGAAAGCACATCGCCAATGGTGGCGGCAAGGTCGGCATACGTCGCTCTGGTCCCTAGATCGACGTTGGACTTTACATATTCTCCGCCGACCAGGATGGGGACCCGCTCTCGGGAGTGGTCTGTACCTTTGGTCGTCGGATCATTGCCGTGATCTGCCGTGATAATCAGAACATCATCCCTTTCCAGCTTGCCGAGCAATTCGGGTAGCCGCCGGTCAAATGCTTCCAGTGCATCCGCGTAGCCACGCGGGTCGTTTCGATGCCCATATAAGGCATCAAAATCGACCAAATTAGCGAAAATCAAGCCGCTTTTTCGTAGATCCATAAATTCAAGCGTGGCATCCACGACCGTCATATTGTTACCGGCATGATTGCTCCCGGTCAGCCCCCGATGGGCAAAAATATCTTCGATTTTGCCTACAGCCATGACCTCTTTGCCCGAAGATTTGACCACATCCAGTATGGTCGGAGATGGAGGTTCGAGGCTGTAATCCCTACGGTGCTCGGTCCGGGTGAACTTGCCCGGCTGACCGATAAAAGGGCGCGCAATTACACGTCCCACGGCGTTTTCCCCTACTAATAAAGAGCGCGCGACTAGGCACAATCGATACAGTTCGGCGACCGGAATTATATCTTCGTGAGCAGCCACCTGAAACACGCTGTCGGCTGAGGTGTATACGA
>JBLMXX010000459.1:0-4117 GCA_050257995.1 Acidobacteriota bacterium
GCGAATGACCACGCTGTCGTCTTTTTCGACCAGGAAGAGCGAAAGGCCGCGCGCATCATTGCTCTCCGGCTCGCTCCGCGCCAACACGACCATCACGTCCGCACACCCGTTAGTGATAAAACGCTTGACCCCGTTCAGATGCCACTGCCCTGCCGCGTCGAGTGTCGCCCGCGTTTGCACCGCTCCCAGGTCGGAGCCCGCATCGGGTTCGGTGAGCACCATGGCGCCGGAGACCTCGCCCCGCGCAAAGCGCGGCAGGACGCGGGCTTTCATCGCCTCGTCGCCAAAATCGTTGATCGAGAGCGCGATCTCCAGCAGACCAAAGATCGTCATCAGCCCGGCCTCGGCGCGCGAGACGATTTCGACCATCATCTGATAGACCGTCTCGGGCAAATTCATCCCGCCATATTCCCATGGCAGCATCGCCCCCATCAAATCTGCCTGCTTGAACGCCTGGAGCGCCTCCTGAGTTGCCGCGGTGTAATGTACCTGCCCATCCCGGAGCTGGGCGCCCTCTTCATCCGCTTCGGCCGCGCGCGGCGCGACGACGGTTGCGCAGATTTCGCCCAACACTTCGAGGAGAATCCTGTAATCGTCCACCGCGTCCTCATAATGGCGGGGCGCCTCCGGGTACCGGGGGAAATAGGTATAACCCTTTTCTCGCAGTGCCACAACCTGGCGCAGGTCCGCATACTTCAAGTGAAACTGGAGATCCCGGTTGTCCAGGAAAAAGTTTTCGGTCACGGTGTATGCTCCTATTTGGCTTTTTCGCGAAAGGCACGGATCAGCATGGGAATCACTTCGGCGAGGTCGCCGACGATCTTGTAATGCGCGATCTGGAAAATGGGCGCGTTCGGGTCCGTATTGATGGCGATGATTTTGGAGGACTCGCTCATCCCGGCACGGTGTTGGATGGCGCCCGAAATCCCGGCGGCGATATAGAGGCGCGGCCGAACGGTCACGCCCGTCTGACCCACCTGGTGCTCGCGAGAGACCAGTCCTGCATCGACCGCCGCACGCGACGCGCCGACCTCACCGCCCAGGATATGCGCCAGCTCGCGGAGGAGCTCGAAATTCTCCTCACTGCCCACTCCGGCGCCCCCGGCGACGACGATGGGAGACCCCTTCAGATTGACCTTGGACTCGCGCGTTTCGCGGCCCAACACCTGCAGGACCAGGTCACGCGGATCGAAACGCGGCTCGATTTTTTCGACCCGGCCATTCCGCCGAGTGTCCGGATCCCGCCGGCGCATCACCCCTTCGCGAACGGTGGCCAATTGCGGGCGCGTATGGGGGTTGACGATCGTCGCAATCACATTCCCGCCAAACGCTGGCCGAATCTGGTAGAGCAGGTCCGGGTACACTCGCTTTTCCTTTTTGGATTCGTAATCCCCGATCTGGAGGTCGGTGCAATCCGCCGTCAGCCCGACCTGGAGCGCACTGGCAAGCCGCGGCGCGAGATCGCGCCCGATGGGCGTTGCGCCGACGAGAAAGACGTAGGGGCGGTGCTCGCGTGCCAGATCCGACGCCACCCGGGCATACGGCAGCGTCCGGTAATGCTCGAGCTCGGGATGGTCGGCGAGGAAAACCTGCGCCGCTCCGTATTGAATGCAGGTCTCTGCCAATTCTTCGACGTGATAGCCGCACACGACAGCGCACACCCGGCTATTCAATTTCTGAGCGAGTTCCTGACCCTTGGCCAAGAGTTCCAGGGCCACGTCGGCAATCTTGCCGTCTTCTTGTTCGACGAAAACCCAAACGTCTCGCATGTCCGTCATTCTTTTTCTCCGCCTATCCGACGATGTATTCTTTCACCAGTTCCTGCATCAGCGCGGCGATTCCTTCAGCATTTGCCGGGATCTCTTTGCTTTCGAGAGTCTCCAACACAACATAGTTGACCTTGTAGACCTGAGTGGGCGAGCCGGCCAAGCCGAGCCGGTCCGGGTCGGCACCCAGATCATCCGCGGTCCATGCCGGGATGTGGAGATGATGCTCCGCCAGATAGGCCTCCAGTTTCTCCTCCGTCTCGAATTCGGGCCAGCGGGCCAGCAGCGATTTGCGCTCAAAGGAAGTGGATGCCAGCTTGTATTCCATGCGCCGCCGGACCGAGGCCGGCCGCGGCCGGTTGGCAGAAGCGACGACGGTCAAAAGGCAAGGGAGCGCACACTTGACCCATTCCTTACCAAGAGGAAATGCCCGTTCTACGACGATGGTGTCGCCTTCCAGGCTGACGACGGATTCGGCATACGTGATCTGAGGGATGCCGAGCTTTTCCGCCGTCTGGGGTCCGACCTGGGCCGTATCGCCGTCAATCGCCTGGCGACCGCAAAAGACCAAATCAAAGGGGCCGAGTTTTTCAATGGCGCACTTGAGGGTATAGGAGGTGGCCAGGGTATCCGCCCCCGCAAAGCGCCGGTCGCTGAGCAGGACCACGCGGTCCGCACCGCGATAAAGGGATTCACGCAGGACTTCAGCTGCCGATGCGGGACCCATCGTCAAGACGGTGACTTGCCCTCCGCAACGTTCCTTGAGTTGCAGGGCCATTTCAAGGGCATTCAAATCCTCCGGATTGAAAATGGCGGGCAGCGCCGAGCGGTTGATGGTCCCATCCTCTTTCATGACTTGACCGCTGATGTTGTGTGTGTCAGGTACCTGTTTGACCAGTACGACAAAGCGATAGGTCCGTCCCTCGTCCGGCATTTACTCCTCCAGAGGTTTTTTCATCACGGCCATACCTGTCCTATGGCAGGCACGGGTCGAACGAGAAAATCTTCGATGGTCCAAACAGCCGGTTTTGCCTGGTTCACGTTGTTTCACTAGACCTTCAGTACCGCCGCTCCTTCAATCCGGCTGGCTTTCAAACGCTGGAGCACCTCGTTGGCTTGGCTCAACGGAAAGGTCTCGATTTCCGTATGGACCGGGATCTCGGCGGCGACGTTGAGCAGGTCGACTACGTCCTGGCGCGTGCTGTTGGCGACACTGCGCACGGTGCGCTCCCCGTACAACAGGTCATAGTCCATTTCCGGGATAGGCGTGCTGTATATCCCCGCTGTCGCCACCGTTCCCCCCTTGCGCATCACGCGGAGCGCGTCCAAGACCAACGCGCCCACCGGCGCAAAGATGACCGCGCGGTCGAGCGGCTGAGGTGGGTTGTCCCCCGACCCGCCCGTCCATCCGGCGCCGAGCCGGCGGGCGAGAGCGCGGTGTTCCTCGCCGCGTGTGAACACGTACACCTCACAACCCCAATGCCGCGCTACCTGAAGGGCAATGTGCGCGCTCGACCCGAATCCATAGAGGCCCAGGATTTCGCCCGGCTTGACGTCGCTCAGGCGCAAGGCGCGGTACCCGATCACGCCGCCGCACAGCAGGGGCGCGGCTTGCGCGTCGGGGAAAGCGTCGGGGATTTTGTAGGCAAATCTTTCGTCAACTGTTATATACTCTGCATAACCCCCGTCGACGTGCAAGCCCGTGAAACGCGCGTGGTCGCACAGATTCTCCTTGCCGTGCGTGCAGTAATAGCAGGTCTCGTCCACCGAATTGAGCCAGGGCACTCCTACGCGATCTCCAGCGCGAAAACTCAACACGCCCTGTCCCAGTTCGTCGACGACCCCCACAATCTGATGCCCGGGGATGACGGGCAGCCGGGGCAGCGCAATCTCACCCTCGACGGTGTGCAGATCGGTGTGGCAAACACCACACACCCGGACCGCGATCCGAATTTCGTGCGCGCCCGGCACCGGCGGCGGGACATCCTCCAATCGCAGGGGATCCTCGCCGACCGGGTGCGGCGCATTGAGAACCATTGCTTTCATAGTGCCTGAACCTAGAGACGGAGGGCGAACGGAGGTGGCGATCTAACCTTTGCTCTTGATGAGCGCGGTCCACTCGCCCTGCTGGACGGTTTCGTCGCGCTGGTTCATCAGGCGCATGCTAAATACCACCATCCCGCCGCCCATCGCCGGCATGGATTTAGTTTGCTTGACCTTGCCCACGACGTGAATCGTGTCGCCGATTTTCACGGGTCCCTTGAATTTCCACTCCAGGCCCGTAAAGGCGATGACCGTGCCGTCCATGAAACCGAGCATCCACGCCAGGCCGACCGCATACGACAGCCCCA
>JBLMXX010000460.1:0-4317 GCA_050257995.1 Acidobacteriota bacterium
AGTGTGGTGATCGGGGCACTCTTCGGCTGGCTGCTGCTGAAAGAAAGTTTCGGGCCGGTGCGGGTCTTGGCCGCTCTTACGATGGTCGCCGGGTTGTTGTTGGTGGCGGTCGCAAAATAACAATTTGTTTTGAAAGGGGAAAATGATGGCGCCGATTATGGTCTCCGACGAAATCTTAAACCGTGTAATGGCATTCAAGCCGTTGGTGGAATCAGTTCTCGAGGTCTCGCTCGAGTCCGATGCCTACGTCGAATTACTCTTGCGTCTCGCCCCCGACTATTTGATGAAAGAATTCTTCGGCGGGGCAAATGCACCCGCGCTGCTCAACCTGCTTCAACAGCTCGGACAGGCAAACCCGCAAGTGTATGGCGTTATCGCGGAGGTACTAGAGCAGGATGAAAGCAAGGCTATGGAGGCGCAAAAAAGGTCCGAGGTGAAGCAGACCTTGGGATTCCCGGAGCCGCCGAAATAAGAGGCGAGCAAGAAAGCACGAACGGGACTATTCATGGGTGAGCAGGCAGACCGAATGGACAATCCAAACGCCATTTCCAAACTCTTTGCGCAACTCAACGCATCCCCGAACGGACTGACGGGCGACGAAGCGCGTCGACGTTTAAAGCAATATGGTTTCAACGAGCCGGCCACGACCCGGCGCGCGTCGTCGCTGGCGCGCTTGCTCTCGTTCTTTGCTAATCCACTTGCGCTCATCCTGCTGCTCGCCGCCGTTGTCACCGGCATCCTGGGCGATCCGGTGAATGCCAGCATCATCATCGTCATCGTCGTGCTGAGCGCGGTGGTGGACTTTGTCCAGACCTCGCGCTCTGAGAATGCGGCCGAGCGATTGCGTAACCAAGTCGCTCCGACGGCGACGGTTATCCGAGATGGCAAAGACGTAGAGGTGCCGCGCCGCGAAGTGGTCCCGGGCGATGTCATCCGCCTCATCGCGGGCGATCTCGTCCCCGCGGACGCTCGACTGATCCATTCGCGCGACCTTCACGTCAACCAGGCCGCGCTCACCGGCGAATCGCTGCCGGTTGAGAAAGAGGCTGAGGATAATGCTCCCATTCAGGCGGGGAACGCGCCCAACATGGTTTACCTCGGCACGTCGGTCGTGAGCGGAACGGCGACGGCGCTGGTGATCGCAACCGGAAAGAATACGACTTTTGGCGATATCGCCGCGCGACTCTCTACGCGCCCTCCGGAATCCGAATTCGAACGCGGCACGCGGCGTTTTGGCTTCCTCGTCATGCAGACCGTGTTCTTCCTGGTAATGTTCGTCGTCGTCATCAGCGTTGCCTTTCGCCGCGACGCTTTCGAATCCCTTCTCTTCGCCGTTGCCCTTGCCGTCGGCCTGACACCCGAGTTTCTCCCGATGATTGTTGCCGTGACACTCGGAGAAGGCGCGCTGAAAATGTCGCGCCAAAAAGTGATCGTCAAGAACCTCGCGTCTATTCAGAACTTTGGCAGCATGGACGTGCTGTGCAGTGACAAGACGGGCACGCTTACCAGCGGTGAGATGGCGCTCGATCAACACGTCGATGCGCTTGGCAATACATCACAGCGTCCTTTTCTGCTGGCGTACCTCAACAGCCAGCACGAGACCGGAGTGACCGACCCCGCCAACTTGGCTGTCCTGCATCGCGCGGGCGCCAACCCGCTGGACATGGCGATTCTCGAGCATGATCATCCCGACGTCAGGGCGTACACAAAACTTGACGAAATCCCTTTTGATTTCGAGCGCCGGCGCAGTTCTATTGTCGTTGGCAACAATGGCGCTCGTCTTCTCATCACAAAGGGCGCGCCCGAAAGCGTTGTGCCGTTCTGCATCGCGTATGAAGCGAATAACGCGGTTTGCCCTCTCGACGCCGACATCCTCTCAAAATCCAAAGCGACCTACCGTGATATGTCCGCGCAGGGTTTTCGCGTTCTCGCGGTTGCATATCGCAATGCGCCCGCCCAAGATGCCTATCACGTGCAGGATGAAAAGGAATTGATCCTCGCCGGCTATATCGCCTTTGTCGACCCGCCGCTGCCCGATGCGAAAGAGATGGTTGAAGAACTAAAGCGCGACGGTGTTCAGATCAAGATCATTACAGGCGACAATGAGGCGGTGGGGCGGTACGTGTGCACCCAGGTCGGTTTGCGCGCTGACCGCATTGTGTTGGGCGATGAGATGGATCGCATTGGCGACACGGCGCTGACACAAATTGTCGAGGAGACAGACGTGTTCGCGCGCGTCTCGCCTGCCCAAAAGAACCGCATTATTCTGGCACTCAAGCGGCGCAGCCATGTGGTGGGCTATATCGGGGATGGCATTAACGACGCACCGTCTCTCCACACGGCGGATGTAGGTATTTCGGTGTCGAGCGCGACGGATGTTGCCAAAGACGCAGCGGACATTATCTTGATGGAGCGCGGCCTGAGTGTGCTGCATGCCGGCATCATTGAGGGGCGGAAGGCATTCGGGAACGTGATAAAGTATCTGCTGATGGGGACGAGTTCAAACTTTGGCAATATGTTCAGCATGGCTGGGGCTTTCCTGTTTTTGCCATTCTTGCCGATGTTACCTACCCAGATTTTGCTGAACAACTTTCTTTATGACGTCTCGCAGATCACGATTCCAACCGATAATGTGGATCCCACGTTCACACACAAGCCGCGCCGCTGGAATATCTCTTTTATCCGAGAATTTATGCTTTTCATCGGTCCGATTAGTTCGATTTTCGATTTCCTGACCTTCTTTGTGATGCTGTATGTCTTCCATGCCTCCGAGGCACTCTTCCACACCGGATGGTTCGTCGAGTCGCTCGCGACGCAAACGCTGGTGCTATTCGTCATCCGTACTCAGGGTAACCCTCTGTCAAGCCGTCCAAGCCGTCCTCTGGTCATGACGGTACTGGTGATAGTCGCGATTGGAATTCTGCTGCCCTTTACTCCGCTAGCAGGTGTACTCGGCTTTACGCCACTGCCGACGGGCTATTTCTTGTTCTTAACCGCCACCACGGCGGCCTATCTATTGTTGGTCGAATTCGTCAAGCGCCGCCTGATGACGCGGCTGCTGTTCTAGTGGCTGGTGGTGGCGGATGGGATATGGGTGGTCAACACAGTTCTGGCCGCGCTTGCCCGTGAGTGGATCAAGTTGCCGTGTACCTCCGTTCCAGATCCGGCCCGGCTTTATTCCTCAGAATGTGATGCAGTGCATTCCAATTGAGCAGCCAAACGGAATCTAGATCCTTGCCGTCATCTTCGTAGTGAATGATGCCTTTCGGCTCGTTTCTTATTCCAGCGATAGGTTCAAACGCGGCATTTTCCAACACGCGTAATGAAGCCGGGTTTTCATCCGGTCCTACCGATCCGATGATCGCGACGCGTGGATAGAATCCTCTGCTCTTCAACTTTTTCAAAAGAAACACACAGCCTTGCCTGACCGCCGACACCACTTGACGCGGCGCCGCAGGCGGGTACTTGGCATAACTGATTTCCCAGAGGTCGACATCTTTGAAGAAACGGTACAGTCCGGTCTGCTCGATCTTTTGCCGCAATTCGTTATTTCGATCTACTGTAAATTGCACAAACCCCTGGAACTCGCCGATTTCTTCGCCGGAAATGGCCGAAATGGCTAGCGTAAAACCCAGACGGCGCCCGTTGAACTTGGCGGCTTCTACCAATTCTGCCTCGGTCTCTATATCGTCGGTCATCAAACCCGGCCCAACACTTTGATTCGTCGCCCAGTAGCGATCGAGATCGACGCGATCTCCGGTATTGATCGCGCGCAAAGCCGTGTTCTCTCCGACGATCCCCCAATCGATCACATCAGGGCGTGTATGACATTCGTCATCCATAAGGTCTACCAGGGTGCGAGAGTTAAATCAAAATTCACAACTATGATCCTGGGGAGCATTTTAGGATAAACCTTGCTCCTGTCAACTCCTGTTGCGTTCTTCCTCGCACCCCGCGACCGGGCAAAACCCACCTGACCCCCATTGACGTGTACTATAGGTCGGGGTATGCTTGTTTTGCCCAATCATAGTGCACTCAAGCAGTTGCAAGAGAAGGGTTGGGATTGCCGAATGGGAGGAAAGACGTGATGAACGCCACGCCTTTACTTGGATGGAAAAAACTGGTTGAGGGTTATCCCTGGTTTCGCGGAGCGGGGAACTATCCCCTCCCGGCATACTCGGAGTTCATGCCGCCGCCGCGTTTGAGACAGACTCCGTATGGGACATTGGACTTGGAGCTCTTCTCCGAGGACGATCCCTTCGGTTGGCACATCTCGGAGATCGAAGAAGAGTATGAGCTCAAACCTGGACTGGAGAA
>JBLMXX010000461.1:0-22662 GCA_050257995.1 Acidobacteriota bacterium
GGACCTGACTATCCGCGATGTCACACGCGAAGTGGTTTTGAATGTGGATTATGCGGGACAGGCGCGCAGCCCATTTGGAACGATCAACGCTGGTTTCACTGGCACGGCGAAAGTCAGCCGCAAGGATTGGGGCCTCAATTGGAACGCGGCGCTGGAAACCGGCGGATGGCTGGTCGGCGATGAGGTCAAGATCAACGTTGACATCGAGTTTGTCAAAGTCCCGGAACCGGCCACGGCGCCGCAACCGGCAGAAGCGGTGCCTGCCTAATTCAGATTTGGAACGATCCGGATCAAATATGTCGAGACCTCTCGGTTTTCCATGACCCGAGAGGTCTCGCTGTCAAATGAACAACTGTACGTCGGCGTCCGCCGCGAAATCCAGAAACGCGGCTGCCCCGAGGCAGTCGACGCCTTCGATGAGATCATCCTCATGTACGCCCATCACTCCCATGGTCGTCGTGCAGGCGTAGAGCTTGCCTCCGCCCTGCTGTGTGATTTGGATCAGTTCCTGTACGGATGGGATATTGGCTTTGTCGAACCACTGTTTCATAATCGCCGTCGCCAGTGCTGTGGAACCGGGTAGCACGCCGAGGAAATTGGGCACCTGGACCGGGACCGAAGCGAGCGGCGCGGGCATCGCTGGATTGCCAATGGGCGCAACTTTGAGCGCAGGCAATTTGTTCTTGTTCAAAATATCCAAGCCATAGAACGTGAAAAAGACTGCCACTTCCCATCCCATCGCGACCGCCGTAGACGCGAGTATGAGAGGCGGGTATGCCATATCCAAGGAACCCTTGGACGCCACCAGTGCAAGCCGGCGGCGCTTTTCGGTCTTTTCAGTTGGCGTAAATCCATTATCGGGCATCATAAACTCCGTTTCGTTACTGGACCATTCGACTCAGTGTGTCCTCTTAATCGTGTAGGTAAACACCTTTTCTTCTTTCTTCGTATCCACTAGCTCGTGACGGGTCTGGCGGGTCCAGGCCGCGATATCATGCTGCGAACCGGGATCGGTGGCAGTCAGTGCAAGTGTTTGCCCGATCCCGATCAAATTGATCGCCTGGCTTAATTTGATGATTGGCATTGGGCACAGCAAGCCCCTGGCATCCACCACGAGTGTATTATTCAGTACGGCAGCCACTTTATTCCTCCTCAAGTTATGCTCTCGTCCATTTCCGGTTTCGAGAGAAATATGTGCAAACAAAAAAACTCATCGTTTTCACGATGAGTTCTTCCAATCGCCTAATTGGTCCTAGTGATGTGCCGTCACATCTGCCAGCGTCTTTTTGCCCAGCACGCTTTCGGTCACTTCTTTGACCTCGCGCCAGATGTAACAATAGGCACAGTGCTCGTCACACGTCGTCACGTCATCCACGCAGTCGACCGGAGCGGTGGAGCCATCCAGGACATGCACCGCCTCGCTCAGCGTGATCTTTTGCGGAGGACGCGCAAGCCGGTGACCACCGCGGCGGCCGCGCTCAGAGTGGATGATGCCGGACCGACGTAGAACAATCAGTAGTTGGTTGAGATAGTTCGGCGGAATGTGCTGGCGTCTGGCGATGTCGGCGCTGGGGATCGGACCTTCGGTATAGTGTTCGGCAAGATCGTACAGCGCGCGCAGACCATATTCGCCGCGACTGGAAACTCTCATCGGGTTAACCTCGCGCACCTGGGCGCGTCAAGACCGTACATCGGTTTGCGCGCGTGGGTGCTCGCGCCGCCAATGAACAGGCTGGCAAAACGCCGCCGCCGCTCATGACAGCGCGCCGGTACAGGCGCACTGTAGTGGAAGAGCGATCGCTCCGCCCTGAACAGGGTAATGAATCGAACCCATTCCGTATCTCTCGACTGGCAAAAGACCGGTCAAATACTTGACTAAATTACTTAATATTTTACGGCGAGTTGCTCCCTTTGTCAAGTAGTCCGTTTTGGAAAAAATCGATACCCGGTGGCGAATCCCTCTGAGGAGCCGAAACCTAACGAGCCGCGTGCACTGTTTCGCACGCGGCTCGTTATTTCTATGAACTGGTGGCGTTACTGGACGATGACGGTTCCCTTCATCCAGGGATGGGGTGTACAGTGGTATTGATACGTGCCGGGTTTGTTGAACGTTAGACTCCAGGTGTCGCCGATATTCAGGTTGCCGGAATCGAATGAGCCGTCATCTGCCGTGACCGTGTGCACCAGGGATCCGGCGTTCGTCCATGTCACGTTACTCCCTGCGGTAACGGTGATCGTCTGCGGATCGAAGATCCAGGCGAGCGCGTCGGGTTGAGGTTGAAGGATTCGGACCGACCCGCCCGCCGGGGTAGGTGATGGGATAGGAGTGGGCGTCGCAAAGGGCAGCGCGCTGGTCGGAACCGCCGTCGGCGCGGACGTTGCGGCCGTTGTTGGAGCGGCGATTGTTGTGGGAGTTGCCGGCGCGGCAGAGGTCGCCGGCGCGACGGGTGTCGGCGCCGCGCCCGGTAACGTCGGCCCTACCTGTGTGATTCCTTTGGGCGCAGTTGGAACAACGCGGTCTGACACTGCCGACGTCATGTATCTGTTTCCGTCAAAGGTCGTGAAGGAGAATAGTAATTCGGCAACGTTCGGCGGGACCGGTTGGCGGTAATCTGCGATGCCGGCGACGATGATAAATGGACCCAAAGTTCCGCCGACAGGGACATTGGGTGTCCCAACAAATTTAACGGTCGTACCATCTACCTGACCGCTATTGCCTTGGTCGGAAGGATCGGATGGATCAGAGTGTTGATCGAATCCTATCAAGGCTGACTTGATCTCAAACAGTCCTGGCGGTAGTGTGTCTCTGAGGGTGATGTCGCCGAGAGGAGAGCCGCCGTGGTTGACCAGCGTGATTGTATATGTTACGGTTTTGGTGTCACTGACAGCTTGCATGCGCACTTCAGCCGGGGGGTAATAGCGGTCGCCCCAATAGACGCCGTTCAACTGCATCACATATGCTTCGAGGTCTGCAATCTGCTGTTGGCTGAGCAATTTATGATCGCCCCAGCCCACCATCGAGTAGAGGGGATCATCCCCATCGGGACGCGAGCCGTGCTGGATAAAGAGGTCAATCTCTTTCGCGAAGGCTGCCGCCGCCTCCTCGCTATTCTTGATGTCTTCAAGGAATCCAGGGTCAATGGGGTTCAGCAATGGAACCGACCCGTCGTCAGAACCAGGATTCAAAATCCCATTGGTGCCTCGGTCACCGTGGCAGGTGGTGCAGTTGAGCGCGAACAAAAGGCGGCCCCGGTATGGATCGCCGTGAATTGAAGCGGCAGCGCCGTTCTGGGTAATATCCGCGCCCGGGACGGGCGCGAAAACGGGATTCCCGCCGGCGGCGATGGGCTTGAGCGGGTTGGGCGCTGGCGCCTGGGCAAAAGCGATCTGCCAGGTGACGCCAACCGCAATGGCGATCAGGAGAATCACGAGCACAAGCGGACGTCGAGTCAAAAGATTGTGGGCGTACCGGCGGATCGGACTTGCTTCTCTATCGAACATGAGCGACCTCCTCGGGATTATTGGATCTGCGATTTGTATCTTCAGTACTCGAGATTGGATTTTGGACGCTTGGTCTGAAAGGGCAGGGTTGCCAGCAAAAGTGCCATCCGCGCAATCCAACGCGGGTTGACGGTCCCATGGACAATTTCGCGGTAGGTGCGGTGGGCGGATACGGCATCGAAAAGGGCATGGCGGAGGGCGAGATCGTGCTCTGCCAGAGCGATCACGATGTCGAAGAGATTCCACTTGCTCATGTTAATTGTGAGCGCCCGGATGACTTTGCCATACGGCATATCGTCGGTGATCACGCAACATGATCGATGATACTCTCGGAACGCCCGCTCGGAAATCCCTGCTTGCATCATCGTCTGCGCCGCCCACGTGCCGGTAAGCAAAGCCGAATTGACGCCTTTGCCCTTGAACGGACGCACGAGCCCCGCCGCATCGCCGACGATGACGTACCGGTCGCCGGTGAATTGACGAGCGACTGAGATGGGGAAACGACCCTTGAAAAAGGCAAGGTCATTTTCGCCCAACCCGCAACCTACGCATGCCACCACGGACCGCATTGCGTCACTGCCGAGAAAGAGATTCATCTGATCAGTGCCGACCCGCTCACCGGCAATGTTCATAGTGAGGTGGTTGCCCTTGGGCGTGACCGCTCCGAACTCGATGCCGCGTGTTGAAGGAAGGAACGCGTGGATGCGGTTCCCAAAGGTGTCCATAATGTCCTTGCCGGGATGTATCTTGGTGACGACGGTATCTAGAAAGCGCGGGGCTTGATAGCCGGTCGCGTGCCCAAAAGCCACTCCAGTCCCTTCGTCCAGACCGAAAGCGCCGACGACGACATCGGCTTCGGCATTCCCGCTCTCGCTGTAGACGATGACCCGATCGGGGTGGAACTCGAGGTCGGTGACACGGCTGTTGATTACCTGAATGCCGCGCAGGCGTGCCTGCTCCAGCAAATAATGATCGAACTGGACCCGGCGGACAGAGTACGCGGGCGGGTCATCCTTTTCCAAAAGGATCGCGCGACGGTCGGAATGAAGGATATAGCCCGTGATTTCACGTTGAATCAGGTTCCGCGGAAAGGGAATGCCCAGTGAGTCCTGGAGGATGCTGTCGATGGGGGGCGACATGACGCCGACACATTGGTTGAAATGCCGTTCTCCTTCAAAGACCTTGCCTTCGTAAAGAGTGATGCGCATCTCACGGTGCATCTTTCGGCCAAGGTAATCGAGCGCGAGCGCGGTCCCCGCGCCGCCCGGTCCTCCGCCGATCACGACGACGTGCGAGCCGTCCTGGAGTGGCCCCATACTGCCAGAAGAAGGTTTCATAGTCATCTACTCTGGGCATATTGTATTGCATATGCGATGGTAATGCAATCAGTGCGAGCTGAATTGTTTTAGCATCCCATTGCAGAGCCGGGCAAGTCCACGTGGGTTAAGCAACATGCGGGAAATCTCTGCATAATTCGAGTCGCCGGTAAAGAGGGCCCACAGGGTCCCGCTCAAAATACGGGCGGGGGGCGGGTCTCGCAACTCGATCTTTAGGGCACGTCCCAACCCCCGCATGAAATATGCGTTCCGTTTGGAATGCGCGATCAAGCCAAAAATAAAGCGTCCGAATTGGTTATCGGCGTCAATCCTGCGGCAGATGGGTGCATAATGTTCGGCAAAGGCCTGACGCTCGATCCCATAGAGTAGGGCAGTTTCCGCGGCGGCGTGAGCGGTGGCTAGGGCAGAGCCGATACCGTCTTTATATAATCGAGTTACACAAGAATCGCCGATGGCGACGAAGCGGTTCGCGTAATAACCGCGCGACGGCGCGATCGAGACACGGGGGCGACACCCGCACATCTGCGGCGGTAGATTGCCTACGACGGCGGTGACTTCTGGAATATTAAGAAACTGCGAAAGACTGTTGCGTTCCAGGTGCCGGCCTAATAGAGAGACGGTGGCGAATTTGCCTTTTGGCACGAGCGCACCGAAAATCAGGTCGCGGGGCTGGTCAAAGTATACGTGGACCGTGCTTTCCATTTGGATACGGGTCAGGTCAGTTTCAATCAACAGCGAGTCCTGCGCCATCGTTTCCGTCTTTGGAAGTACATAATCCACGGAATCGAGAATGGGGGGAGTGGCATTCACGCCGGTCGCGAGCACGACCAAATCGAATTCAGCGTCATTTGAGGCGGTGCGGACGATGGGGAGGGGATCGAAGGAGATACGTTCCACGCGCTCGTGAATCACCCGTGCGCCCCGGGTCTGTGCCTGTTGTAATAGGAATTCGTCCAAACCTTGTGTCGGCGCGTAAGGGCTTTTGCGAGGACCTCCAGCCCGGTAGACTGAGATAACCTGCCGTGCGGGATCGGGTGGTTGAACCCCAATTGCGTGGTCACGCCAGTGCAATAGATAAGTCCGCACGCGTCCGAGTATGATTTCGGGCGGCAGCGAGATGTTGAGGCGGTCCAATCCTTGCAGGACGCGATGTGACAATATACCTGCGCACATGTTACAGCCCCGGGGTCCGGCAGCTGTCAGGTCTTTGCGTTCAAAGAGGGTGATATCGAGCGGTAGATTGAGGGGCGCGGCGCTATGGAGTGCAGAAAGCGCGAAGAAACTTCCCGCCGGACCACCGCCAATAATCGCGATCCGTGTATGCGGTGCCAAACGCGGCGACGGATTCGGGGAAGAGTCCATCGTCGCTCCTCTCTAGAGAGTTCCCCCGCAGGAATTCATCAGCGGTGCCTGCGAGAGTTGCTGTCACGATTATAGCATTGCGAGGATTGTCCAGCAATACCCGAATGGGTAGGTTATATCCGCGGTGAAGCATGCAAGGCAAGTTGCCGCGGCTCAGCCATGCCTTTCGCCAGCCACCAGGCGATTCCCGCTATGACCAGGGTCAGGAGCAGGATGACGCGAAAACTCGCCAGGTCCAGCAGGATTCCTCCCAGAATCGGCAGGAATGTCGCGACGCCGAGAATCGTATTGGTAAAACCGATATAAAGGGGCCGTTCGCCCGCAGGCGCAATCTCAAGCAAATAGCTCGGATAAGCAATGTTACCTGCCGTGCGCGTGATGCCCAATACGACAAAGACCAGCCCAAAGGGTAAGCCGAGGGCGGAACCGGCGGGCAATAGCCCAAAGAGCATGGCGAGCGCCGGCATGGTGACCATTCCGGTTGCAGCGCCGAGCAGTACGATGCGATGCCCGCGCTGATCACTCAACCGGCTCAGGAGAGGATTGGTGAGAAGGCTTGCCCCGGTCGTCGCGGCAATATAGACTCCAATGACTTCGAGGGGGATGCCGAGAATTCGGGTGGCATAGATGGCATAAAAAGGCGTGGCAATATCTGCCGCGGCGATGGCTACGCGGGTTAACAGAAACCGGCGGTATAACTGGTTTCGCAGGAACATGGCCCGCGCGGCGTGCAGTTGATCGCGAAATGTCAACTCTTGAACTGGAGTCGCTTCCACGGGTTCGACGACGAAAGAGAAAGCGCCAAGCCCAATAGTAACGGCAATTCCCGCGATCAGAAACAGATACGCAAAGTTGATTGGGAACGCAAGCGCTGTTTGGGGATTGAGGAAATAGCTGACAATATAACTCCCGCCGATCGCCATAACCGCTCCGGTCAAATCGCGCCTCCCAAAGAATGTTCCCCGGCGGTTCACCGGAATCGTCTTGGCGACAATATCCATAAAGGGGGCTCCGGCAAAGCCCGCGGCGAGGGAGTAGAGTGTGTAGGGGATGAAAAAAAGCAGAAGGAGAAGAGTCGCGTTAGAGTTGCCGATGAAGAACGTCGATAGGACGAGGACCAGCCAGCAGAAAATACGGACTATCCCGGCAGTGTCGTATACGCTCTTCTTGCGGGGCAACTGCTGGAGTCGGTGCGAAATGAGGAACTGTGGCAAGAACCAGCCGCCGTTGTTGATCGCGGGCAAAAGACCCACTAAGAAATTGGAGCCGCCGAGGGTATTGACGAAAAGCGACAATACCAGATATGGCGACGCAACGCTGTCGACAAAGCCAAAAAACGCGCCATTCAGCAAGCCGCAGATATAGTTGCGCCGAAAGTGTCGCGCGGCAACGGTTCGAGGATCGGGGTCTGGGGACACTATCAGGTTAGCCGAACTTGTTCTTCAGCACGTCCGTCAGGGTTGGCTGGCCAATCTCCTGCAATTCATATCGCACGCGGTCCGTCGCGTGCTTGATCTCAATAATGCGCCGCAGGTCAATAGGCGTGGCGATCAAGACCAAATCGACCGGAGCGGCATTGATGGTTGCTTCAAGTTCCTTAACCTGCTCTCCGCCATAACCCATCGCGGGCAGGAGAGCGCCGGTCCCCGGATACTTGGCAAACGTTTCCTTGATTGTGCCGACTGCATAAGGTCGTGGGTCGACAATCTCCCTTGCGCCGAATTTCTGGGCGGCGACTATCCCAGCCCCGTAGGTCATGCCGCCGTGAGTCAGCGTGGGACCATCCTCAACGACAAGAACGCGCTTGCCGCGTATGGCACCGGGATCATCGACAAAGATTGGAGAAGCCGCTTCGATAATGCTCGCGGTCGGATTGACCTCACGGGTGTTGGTGCGAACGATGTTTACATTCTCGACACTCGCAGTATCCACTTTGTTGATGACGACGACATCCGCCATCCGCAAATTGGTCTCGCCGGGATAAAAAGTCAATTCGTGTCCGGGGCGGTGCGGGTCGGCGACGACGATAAGCAAGTCCGGTTGATAGAAGGGGAAATCGTTGTTGCCGCCGTCCCAGAGGATGATGTCTGCTTCGGTCTCGGCTTGGCGCAAGATCTTTTCATAGTCGACTCCCGCGTAGACTACCGTCCCGCGATTGAGGTGGGGCTCGTATTCTTCACGTTCCTCAATGGTCGTTTCGTGCTTGATCAGATCAGCGTACTCGGCAAAACGCTGGACCATTTGCTTGGTCAGGTCCCCGTATGGCATCGGATGCCGCACGGCAACCACACGCTTGCCCATCGCTTTCAAAATCCCTGCGACGGCGCGAGTGGTTTGAGACTTGCCGGATCCGGTTCGGACAGCGCAGATCGCGATAACCGGCTTGGTGGATTTCAACATCGTCGCGCGGGGACCGAGCAATCGAAAATCGGCGCCCGCGGCGAGGACAATGGACGCCCGGTTCATAACAGTCTCGTGTGATACGTCACTGTAGGCAAAAATGACCTGGTTGACCTGGTGTTTCTGGATCAGCGTGGTGAGTTCGCTCTCCGGGAAGATCGGGATGCCTTTTGGGTAGAGCGACCCTGCCAGCGTGCTTGGATAAAGGCGCCATTCAATGTTGGGGATTTGAGTCGCGGTGAAGGCGACCACCGTGTAGGCGGGATTGTCACGAAAGTACACATTAAAGTTGTGAAAATCGCGACCGGCGGCACCCATGATGATAACCTGGTCCTGCTGGGGCATTGGGTTAACTCTCCCTATTGGGTCATGCATTAGATTTGTTCGTCTCCCGGATCGGGAGGCTCTTCGAGGGGGACATTCAAGGCGCGGAGGGCTTGCGTTGCGCCGGGGTGTTCCGGCTGGCAGACGAGCACGCGTCGGTACGCCAGTATTGCGTCCTCGGTGCGATTCTGGCGAGCATAAGCAGTTGCCAGTTCATGCCAGAGGTCGGCATCTTCTTCGAGCATCCCACCGGATTCCAGTGCGCCGGCGGCTTCATCCCATTTGCTCTGGCCCAGATATGCACGTGCCAGCAGGTGTGCCGTTTCAGCATCGCTGGGGGCAATGCTCAATGCCTGCCGGAGCTGATTGATGGCCTCGTCCGGCTGGTCGAGTTCCAGGTAAATGTCCGCGAGCTCTCGCCGCGCATCCACGTCAAAAGGGTCAAGGTGGATGGCTTCCCGCAGCGCATTTACCGCCAATTCCATCTCGCCTTCATCGGCATAGGCAATGCCCAGGTTATAATGCGCCGCGGCATGTTCGGGATCGAGATGGACTGCTTCCAACCACTCTGTGATCGCGGCCTCGCGGTGCCCATTCTCATCGAGCTGGTTCCCTTGCTCGAAATGTTTCTCGGCCGCGCGGCGCAAATCATCTGTCATCGGCTGGGCCTCAGTTCACCCGCGGGATGTTCCAACAAAAACGCGCCGAGCACTCCGTTTACAAAGCGCGGCGCCGTATCGCTTCCAAAAACCTTGGCTAGTTCGACCGCTTCATTGATGGCCACCTTGATCGGAACATCAGCGGCGTGCTGTAACTCGAACAGGGCAATCCGCAGGATGTTGCGGTCCACGATCGCGAGTTGATCGACGGGCCATTCCGGTGCATGTTTCTTAATGATCGCGTCAAGTTGATTTTGATGCTCGACGACGCCCTGCACCAAGGTTTGCGCAAAGGAGGCGCCCTCCTCGGAAAGCGCCTCGTCATCAATGCGCTGGTGAATGACCAGTTCCCGGTCATGGCCCACGCTATCGATTTCGAAAAGTGCTTGCAGGGCAACTGCACGAGCCTGACGTCGAATCTTCACTCGAAATTCCTCTTTGGAAATCGCATCGATGCGATTTCCATGCTTCGCCCTCGGAAAGCGTTCGGCTCACTCCAAAGTGCTCGCCACTCGGTCGGCGACGTCCTCGATATGGATGTGGATTTCCTTGACGGGCATCCCGACAACGTCGTGGATGGCGCGGCTGATTTCGCGCTGCAGAGTCTGGCCCAATTGTAGCATCTGGGCCTGCGGCTCCGCGACGACGTAGAGGTCGATCGAGACCGTCGCGTTTTCAATTTCCAGTCGGATCCCCTCTGCGGCTTTGCCTTTAAAAATGCGGCTGATCCCTCCGGGATGGTTTGTGGAGAGATGCGCCACTCCCGGGGTGCTCAATGCCGTCAGCCGAACAATGTCGAGCAGCACTTCAGGTGCAACGGTGACAGTGCCATGATCTTCGTCCATTTTGTCCTCAATTCGATGCGGCAACCGGTCGCCCTACTGCATGACAAAACCACCGTCTACGGACAGGACCTGACCCGTGATGAATTCGGCGTCATCCGAAGCCAGGAAAGCCACGGCGCGCGCGACATCTTCTGGCGTTCCCACTCGTCCCAGCGGCGTCATCTTGATGGCTGTCTCTTTGAGGTCCTGCGGCAGAACGTCGGTCAATGCCGTTGTAATCAAACCGGGGGCGACGGCATTCACGGTAATATTCCGCGAGCCCAACTCTTTTGCCAGCGACTTTGTAAATCCGATCAGCCCCGCTTTAGAGGAAGCATAGTTGGTCTGTCCTGCATTGCCCGCCAATCCGGCGACGGAACTGATGTTGACGATGCGACCATAGCGCTGCCTCATCATCTGCCGGGCGACGGCCCTCGAGCAGTTAAATGCGCCCTTCAAGTTGACATTCAGGACCATGTCCCAATCGTCATCGCTGATGCGCATGATCAGGTTGTCCCGGGTGACGCCGGCATTGTTGACCAAGATGTCCACGTGACCGAACTCGGCGACGGCGTGATCGATGAAATCCTTGGCGCTTTGGCTTTTGGACACGTCGACACAACTCGCCAAAACGCGTCGGCCGGTCGCGGCGGCAATCTCGGCGGCCGTACTCAATCCCGGATCATCCGTGCAGTCGCCGATCATCACATCGGCCCCTCGCCGCGCCAAGAGTTCGGCGATGGCGCGCCCGATGCCGCGCCTGCCCCCTGTGATCACAGCTACTCGGTTCGACAGATCAGCCATAGAATGGCCTCCTCATGATTTGGATTCTATGAACGCCTTTACGCTGGCTACATCGCCGATACTGATCGCATGGACGTCTTTGGTGATGCGGCGAACCAAGCCGGCGAGCACATCCTTCGGGCCGACTTCGACGAATCTCGTCACTTGACGCGCGGCTATATATTCGATAGACCGGGTCCATTGAACTGATGCCGTCAGTTGGGCAACCATTTCTTGACGTATCGCATCCACGCTTTCAAGCGGCTCTGCTGACACGTTGGAGATGACGGGTCGCCGGGGCGCGCGCAAGGGTGTCCGGGCAACAGCCTCTGCAAATTCCGACGCAGCGGATTCCATCCAACGCGAGTGAGAGGCAATACTCACCGCCAGCGGCAGGACACGCCGGGCGCCGCGCTCCTTCGCCAGCGCCATCGCGCGTTCCATGTCGGCCCGCGCGCCGGAGAGGACGATTTGCCCGGGGGCGTTATAGTTCGCAATTTGCGCGCCGGTTTCCCGGCAAACGATTTCGAGCGCAGCCGTGTCCATCCCGAGCACGGCTGCCATGAGACCGGGGTTTTTCTCCCCCGCGGCTTTCATGGCGCGCCCGCGTTCGCGGACGAGTACGATGGCATCGGCGAAATCAAGGGCGTCGGCGGCCACGAGAGCGGAATACTCGCCGAGAGAATGGCCGGCAGTAAAATCGGGCGCCAAGTCAAGCGCGGCCGTCTGCAATATCCGCAGGACTGCTACGCTGTGGGTCAACAGAGCTGGTTGGGCATTCAAGGTGTCGGTCAGGACATTCTCAGGACCCTGGAAACACAAGTCCGAGAACCCTGCTCCAAGTATGGCGTCCGCCTCCTGGAAAATTGCACGCGCCGGAGGATACGCATTCGCCAGGTCCTGTCCCATTCCCACGTACTGTGATCCCTGTCCGGGGAAAATAAAGGCCGTCTTCATCAGTTTGAAAATTCTGCGTTAATGAGGATCGTCTTGGATATCGCAATGACAACCGGGTTCAGAAATGAAGAGTCTGGCGTGCCGCGCTCGCGCGAGACCCAGCCAGACCCCTTGACCATCCAGCAATACGGTTTGTTCCATGCGTTCATAACCAACTAGGGTTTGCGTGTAGCTGGCTTTTGCTCGACCGTATAGATCTGCTCCCCTTCATAATAGCCGCAATGCGGGCACACATGATGGGGCAGGCGCATTTGATGGCAGTTGGGGCAGGCAACCAAGTTGGTGGCTTTCATCGCCAAATGGCTGCGCCGGCGATCGCGTCGTCCTTTCGAAAGTTTTCGTTTTGGCAGAGGTGGCATTGGGTAACTACAATCCTTTCAGTCATGAAACCAAAGATATGATACCGCGCAGGTGCACCGCACTCGTTTGCACCTCTCGTCTTTACTCGTCGAGCAATGTTTTCAGCACTTGCAGACGAGGGTCAACCTGTTCGTGCGTGCAGTCACACGGGCCTTCGTTCCAGTTCTGACCGCACTGCGGGCACAAGCCGGCACACTTGGAGCGGCAGATCGGGTAGGGTGGAATGGCAAGAAGGATATTCTGCCGCACGACCTCCGTCAAGTCCAGGGTGTGATGTGAGTCAATGGTCGTCGCCGGCTCGTCTTCTTCCAAGACCGGCAAACTGGCGCCCGTGACAATGTCGATGGTCGGATGGAACTCTTCTTCAAGCACAAAGCGCACAGGCAGAGAGAACGGTTCCACGCATCGCGAGCAAACGACTTCTACCGAGGTATGCAATGTGCCCCGGACGAGAATGCCGTCGGCAGTCCGGATCATTTGGATATTGCCGTTCAGCGCCGACAGCGGCGTGATGTCCGCATCGAGCTGGCGGATGTCCTCATGCAGCGAATATTGTCTAATTCCACCCGATTGCTCTTTAAGCAATTGGGATACATTGTATTTCATTTCAGCTTACTCTAACAGTCAATGGAAATCAAACAACATTCGCATTATAGGCAAGACGGAGCGATGTGTCAAGAAACGTTCTGCTCTGCTCCGGAGGGCACCTCCACGGACGCTTTCTGCTCCGCAATGTAATTCACGCCATTGTACACCTGGGTCTGCAGGCCCGCCACCTGTTGAGCGATTTGCTCTAGCCGCCCCTGAATCTCGGTGAGAACCTGGGTGGCATAGGCATCTGCTCCCTGACGGATGGATGCGGCCTCGGCCTTGGCTTGCTGCTCGATCTGGTTTGCACTGTCCTGCGCCGCCTTGACGACGGCATGATCGTTCACCAGACGCGCGGCATCCTCTTTAGCCAGGGCGAGGATGCGTGCGGCTTCTTCCTGTGTCTGCGCCAGCACGCGCTCCCGGTCCTGCTGCATCTTTTTCGCTAGCTTGATCTCTTCAGGGATCGCGATGCGCATTTGGTCGACGATATCGAGGAACTCGTCTTCGTCGATCATGGTTTTGGAAGTCATGGGGACGCGCCAACCCTTGCTAAGTAGAGCCTCCAAGCGATCGACCAGATAAAGGATGTCGATGGCTATCATCCCCTTTCATGGTGGATTTGCTCCCTTCACTTCGGCAAATGATTCACTTGCCGTTGGGCGGAGCTATTCTTGCAGCGAAACTTGTTTGATCTTGTCGCCGCGATCATCTCCAAGTTGCTCTAGCCGTTTATGCAAGGCGAGCTCGACATATGGTGGTACAATCCCGTCCACGCGCCCGCCGGCAAAAGCCACTTCTTTCAACGTCGAGGAACTGACAAACGCATATTTAAGACTGGTAAATAGTAAAACGGTCTCAATATCCTCCGCCTGCTCGCGGTTGTTCAACGCCGTCTGATATTCGACTTCGAAATCAAAAGTCATTCGCAGACCGCGCACCATCGCTTTGGCTCCCACCTTGTGCGCGAACTCGACGGTCAGGCTGTCATAAGTCATGACCTCGATATTGGGCGTATCCTTGGCTGCCTCACGCATAAAGGACACGCGTTCTTCGGTATTAAACATCAAGTTCTTGAGTGGCCGGTCATACACTGCCCAGATCAGTATATCAAAGAGCTTGGCGGCGCGCTTAGCAATGTCAATATGACCATAGTGAATGGGGTCGAACGATCCAGGATAAATGGCATTAGTCAACTCAAGTCCCCCTTGCCTTTCCAAAACTCATTCACCTTATCCGCGAGCAGCTGGTGCTCGGGCAATTTCAAATCCGGATCGCGTGCGAACAAATCCTGGGCTGCATCGCGTGCTTGTTCCAGGAACTTGACATCGCTCAACTTGGCGATTTTCAAATCCGGCAATCCGGACTGACGCGTGCCGAAGAATTCGCCGGGACCGCGTAGTTTCAAATCCTCGGTTGCCAAACGGAATCCATCCTGGGAGGACTCGATGACCTTGAGACGTTCATCGCTTGTGGCTCCCGTCTTTTCTGCCAGCAGGAGGCAATAAGACTGATGTTCGCCCCGCCCGACCCGGCCGCGAAATTGGTGAAGTTGCGCCAACCCAAACCGGTCGGCGCCTTCGATGAGCATCACCGTCGCATTCGGTACATCAATTCCCACTTCCACGACGGAGGTCGCGACCAGGATGTCGACCTGATGGTCGCGAAAGCCGTTCATCACTTCTTCTTTTTCGCCTGCCTTCAGTTTACCGTGAATCAGCCCTACACGCAAATCCGGGTAGACGGTCTTTCGGAGGTGTTCGTACTCTTCGACGGCGGCTTTGGCGTCGATGACTTCAGATTCCTCGATCAGGGGGCAGATGACAAAAGCCTGGCGACCCTGCTGGATCTGAGTCCGGATGAAAGCATAAGAGCGTTCGCGCTCGCGCGGCTCTTGCCACTTGGTCTTGATTTCCTGTCGTCCCGGGGGCATCTCGTCAATGATCGAGAGATCAAGATCGCCATAGACGGTGAGCGCCAGCGTTCGCGGGATGGGCGTTGCGCTCATGACCAGGATATGAGGACGGTATCCTTTCGCACGGATCGTTCCGCGCTGTTCCACTCCAAAACGGTGCTGCTCGTCGATAACGGCGAGCCCCAGGTCTTTGAAATCCACATCGGGTTGAATCAAAGCATGTGTCCCGATGGCAATGTTGATTTCGCCCGAAGCCAGCTGTTCCCTTACCTTGGCCTTTTCCCTATTCTTCAGGCTGCCGGTCAACAGTGCCACCTGCAAACGGTCGCCAAATAGTTTCTTTAAGGTGTTATAGTGCTGTTCGGCGAGTATCTCGGTGGGTGCCATGACGGCAGCCTGGGTCCCGTTGTCGACGGCAACTTGCATTGCGGCGGCGGCGACGACGGTCTTGCCGGAACCGACGTCCCCTTGCAGCAAGCGGCTCATCGGTTGGGGTTGCGAGATATCCCCCAGGATTTCATCCAGAGCGCGCTGTTGGGCTCCCGTTAATTTAAAGGGTAAGGATGAAATGAAGCCGTCCACGGATTGCCTGTTTACATGCAATGGCTTGCCGGGTTGTGCGCGCCATTTGCGCCGCTGGCGGAGCACTCCGATTTGGATGCAGAGAAACTCTTCGAACGCGAGCCGCCGCCGAGCGGCTTGCATCTTGTCAAATGAAGTCGGGAAGTGGATTTCGCGCAGTGCGGTTGTTAGATCCGATAAATTCTCTTTATCACGGAGGGACGCGGGTAGGGGATCGGTCAACCGAGGCGCCCAAAAATCAACCACGCTGTAGATCAACCGGCGCAGCCAGCGGTTGGTAATCCCCTCTGTTAGCGGATAGACGGGAACCACACGCGCGGTATGAAGCAGTTCTTTGCTAAGCGGCTCCCATTCCGGATGCTTGAAAGTGAGGTGGCCCAAGTCTTGCTCTACGCGTCCGCTGATGACGATGCGCCGTCCCGATTTGAACTGTTGCTGCAAAAAAGGCTGGTTGAAAAAGGTTGCCTGGATGGTCCCCGTAGGGTCGGCGAGCAAGACGTTCGTCACCTTGATACCGCGGTGCGTATCGCGGGTCTTGGCTTCGCAGACAGTCAAAAGTAACGTGACCTCTTCGCCAAAGAGGAGCTGGCTGACGCTTTTAAGCTGACTATAATCATCATATCGGCGCGGGAAATGGTAAAGCAGGTCCTTGATCGTGTGGACCCCGAGCCGGGCCAATTTCTTCGCGTACGCGGGGCCCACGTTCTGTAGCGCCGTCACGTTGGCGTCTAGTCCATATGTAGGAGATCCGCGGAACTGGACCGGGGGAGGAACATCCTCTTCATCTTCGCCGAGATCCTCCGGAGGCTCGGACAGGGGAGCGACTTCAGGGACGAGCACAACCGGATGGTCGGGAAAGGACTGGCCGGCGTTCGCGCGAACAATGGCGAGTGCCCGGGCGATCATCTGCTGGCGAGTCTGGACATCTGCCGCAGCATACCCGTTCAATGCTTCTACGACCTGGTTCGCGCGCCGGGATTCTGGGTCTTGGCTCGGGTTGAGCTTGGATGCCCAATTATGGATAAAGTTCTCCAGTCCCCCGATGAAAAGATGGTCGTCGCATTTTTTTTGCTCGTTGACTATTTTCCGTTCTATATCATTCCAATCCAACGCCATAATCATATATCCCTAATACTTGCCGGTTAGCCAGGCGATACCCACGGCACCCGGTCCAACGTGAGTCCCCAGGACCGGACCCGTTTCAGACATGAGAATCTGTTCCGCCGGAAAGGTAGACGTCAGCGTTTCTTTCAGATGATTCGCCAGCTCTTCAGCAGAAGCGTGAATCACCGACAGTTCCTGGATTGGACCGGATCCCAGGACGATTTCGACCAATCGCTCCAGGGCGCGTTTTTGCGTTCGAACGTTCTCTACGGGTACAATTTCACCGTTCACGCACGAAAGCAAGGGCTTGACATTCAAGAGCGTACCGACCAGCGCCGCACCTTTGCCCAGGCGACCGCCTTTCTTGGCATATTCCAGCGTATTGAGCATGGCAATAATGTGAACGCGCTTCATTGCGTCCTGGACAACATCTTTGATTTCTGAGAGACTGGCGCCTGCCTGTGCGGCGCGGGCGGCAAGGATTACGAGCCACCCAAGCGACATGGACACTTGCTTCGAATCAATCAATTCGATCTGTACGTTCGGGATATTCTGAGCCGCAACGCGTGAGGCATTATAGATTCCACTCAGCGACGAGATGGTGTGGATGGCCAGGATTTGGTTTGTTTGTTGGGAGAGCTTGCGGTAAATATCTTCAAAAACCCCCGTGGCGGGCTGTGAGGTTGCCGGCATCGTTGGACTAGATGTCAAGAGTCGATAGAACTCGGGGGGGTACAAATCAACCCGATCGCGAAATTCAGTGTCCCCGAATCGAACGATACAGGGGACGGTAGTAATGTCCAACTCTTGCGATATTTTCGGCGGAATGTCCGCCAAGCTGTCCGTCAGGATCTTGGCAAGCGGCATCGGAGTTCCGGTTTACATCCCTTCGTAGACCACAACCCCGAGGGCATTGGGACCTAGATGGGTCGCCATGACCGGTCCGTAATAGTCTACGCTGATGTCGAGATTTGGCAAAACCAGGTTGATCTGCTCGATCAACATGTTGACATCCTCCAGCGTGGTGCTGTGGAGGATAACCATGCGTTCTATGTGCGTGAATTCGGTAATGAACTCGACGAGCTTTTCAATCGCCTTCTGGCGAGTCCGGACCTTTTCCAGCGCCACGATCTCGCCTTCTTCCAGAATAAGCAGCGGCTTGATGCTGAGCATCCCGCCGAGGAGTGCTTGCGCCTTGCCCACCCGTCCTCCGTGTTCGAGATAGTCGAGCGTCTCGACAAAGAAGGCGATATAGATGCGCGGAATCAGCCCGCGGACAAGGCGCACGACGTCGTCCAGAGACCCGCCGTCGGCCGCCAACTGGGCCGCGGCCGTCACCAGCATTCCCAGACCCACCGTGATCAATTGCGAATCGATCACGACAATTTTGCTGCGACCGAGGAGCGGCGCCGCCGCCCGCGTCGCAAGGCGAAATGTCTGGCTGAGTTTACTCGAGACGAATATCGCTACGATTTCATCTGTCTGTTTGGTCAGCTCGGCGAACGCCTCTTCAAACTCGCGGGGGGACGGCGGGGTCGTGGCGGGAGGGGTGGTCACGTGTTCCGCCTTGGCGAAAAAATCCTTCGCCGTGACATCGATCCCATCGCGATACGTTTTCTGTCCAATGTGCACTTTCATCGGCAGCACCGTAATCCCGAGGCGTTCAATCACATCGGGTGGAAGGTCGGCCGTGCTGTCGGTGAGAATTTTAACGCGGGGCATTGTGATTTATTCCACGGAAATGATGTATTGATAGTGCGGTTGGCCGCCGTTGACCACTTCGACTTCCTGAGCCGGAAACTGGCGGCGAATATCAGACGCGAAAGATTCCGCATCATCGGCTGATATGCTGTCTCCAAAGTAGAGGGTGACGATTTCGCGGTCAGCCGTGTTCATCTGTTTCAAAAGATCGAATCCGACCTGTCGGGCATTGTCTCCGGACACCTTGAGCGTGCCGTCGAGCAGCCCGATCACTTGACCCTGCTTGACGTCTATTCCATCCAGGTTGACCGACCGCGTCGCCGTAGTGATCTCGGCGGTCTGGATATTCTGCGCCGCGCGTGCCATGGCTTTGGCGTTGCTTTCAAGATCATTCTGAAAGTTGAAGGCCAGGAGCGCGGCGATTCCTTGCGGGATAGTCCGGGTCGGAATGATGGTGACTTGTTTAGCTGCCAATTCTTTGGCTTGCTCGGCGGCGGGGATAATGTTCTTGTTGTTGGGTAGGACAATCACCTGATCACTCTTAACGGTATCGATGGCTTTGAGGATATCCAGAGTGCTGGGATTCATCGTCTGCCCACCGGAAACGATCGCTCCAACTCCCAAACTCTCGAACACGCGCGCCAGACCGGCTCCTGGCGCGACCGCGATCGTGGTCATGCCGGAGATTTCCTCAGCCGAAACGGGCGGACGGGCTGTCTGTCCTGCCATGAAATCAATGTACTGCTCCTGCATATTTTCGATAATGACATTCGTGATCGTGCCGAGGGAACAGCCATAGTCGAGGATCGCGCCCGGTGTCGGCGCGTGCACGTGGACCTTGATGAGAGCCGGATCGCCGACAATAAGCGCCGATTCGCCCATGCTCGCTATCTTCTCACGGATGCCATCCACGTCGAGGTTGGCGCCGCGAATGTGGAACTGGATGTCAAAGCCCCATCCCTCTTCACGCGAGATCTGTTCGAGCGCCTGGGCGCTGGCGCCGGTCGCCGTCATTTCCATCGGCTCGCCTTTCAAATACTTGAGTGCTCCTTCGAGGATCGTCAGCAAGCCCTGCCCGCCAGCATCGACCACGCCGGCTTCCTTTAGCACGGGCAGCAGCATTGGAGTCCGAATCACCGAACTTCGCGCCGCGTCCACCGTCTTGCTCAAAACCTGCCGAATGTCGTCGCTCTGCGCCGCGGCAAGCATGGTGGCATCTGCCGCCTCACGACAGACGGTGAGGATGGTGCCTTCGACCGGCTTTACGACGCCCTTGTAGGCAGTTCGTGATCCCTCTAACAAGGCGTTTGCCAGGTCACGTGAATTGATAGTGTCTTTCTTTTCAATAGAGCGTGAGAAACCGCGGATGATTTGTGAGAGAATAACGCCGGAATTCCCCCGCGCTCCCAGCAGGGCACCGTGCGACAGTGAATTGCAGATGGCGGATGCCGAGTGGGAAGGGGAAAAGTTTATCTCCTTCATAGCGGCTTGCATCGTCAGCAGCATGTTCGTACCCGAATCACCATCGGGGACAGGGAAGACGTTCAAACTGTTGATGTAAGAAGCATGCCGCTCGAGCCAGGCCGTGCTGGCGGTAAAAAGCTGTCTCAGTTCTTGTCCGCCCATCGACTTGAGTGGCGGTAGGGATTCAGTCGATTGCGGATCGGCGTGATCGTCAGGCAAGGATTCCCCCGGCAGGATGGTTTGAATGCGTTATGCGTGCTCGTCTACATGCAGGCCTTGAACGTGGACGTTGACCACTGCCACCGGGATTCCCAGCGCCTTTTCGACGCTGAACTTGACCCGGTTCATGATCCCATGGGCCACTTCGGAAATTCGCGTCCCGTACTCGATCACGACGTAGAGGTCGATGACAATTTGCCGGTCTACGAGCTTGACGTCAATGCCGCGGCGGTAATTGCCTCCTGGCAGTACTTCGGCAATGCCATCTCGCAGGTTCTTGTTCGCCATACCGACGACACCATAGCATTCCAGTACCGACTGTCCTGCGAGACTCGCAATGGCAGTCGGCGAAATCTCGATCCGTCCTAAAAAGGTTTCTTCTGTCATTGGGTTCCTTTAACAGTCTCAGTGCCAGAGTCCTGTGGACGACTGCGTTAACTTGCGCACATCAAGTGATTGTGGTATCATATACATCGGTCTTATTTTGCGAGTTGCCGGAGAAATCCCGTAGACTCGAATCTGAAGGGAGAAGTCAGGAATGGCACAACGATGCGATATCTGTGGCAAAGGACCGCTGTACGGTCATGCCGTCAGCCACTCAAAACATGCTGTGAATCGGCGATTCATGCCGAACATCACCCGGCGGACGATTCTGTATCAGGGCCGAAAACAAAAGTTGAATGTGTGCGCCAATTGCCTGCGCACTCTGAACAAAACGACGGCTTGATTTTCAGATCACATGCGTGGCAGCAGGTTCCGATATTGACGGTAGAGCCAGCGCCTCACCCTTGAGGCGCTGGCTTTCACTTGTGACCGGCATGTAGTTTCTGAATGGCCTCTCTTACGCTGGACGGACCCAGAAATATGGCTGACCCCGACACAAGCACACGCGCTCCCGCACGCACGGCCTTTGGCGCCGTGTCCGGGTTAATTCCCCCGTCCACCTCCAGTTCGATATTCAGTCCACGTGAATCAATCATCTGGCGCATTCCGGCGATCTTGTGAGGCATCGTCTCTATAAAGGACTGCCCTCCAAATCCCGGGTTCACTGTCATTATGAGCACCAGGTCGATGAAAGGCAAAATCTCTTCCAGCATCAGGATCGACGTTGCCGGGTTGATGGCCACGCCTGCCTTTTTGTTCAATCCCTTGATCTGCTCCACGACGCGATGCAGGTGGGTACACGCTTCTTGCTGTACGGTAATGATGTCCGCGCCTGCGTTGGCAAAATCCTCTAGATAGCGCGCCGGCGTCTCTATCATCAAGTGAACGTCGAGGGGAAGACGGGTCACTGAACGGACCGCTTTGACCACAACCGGACCCAATGTGATGTTAGGGACAAAATGTCCATCCATCACGTCGAGGTGGATGTAATCGGCGCCTCCAGCTTCGGCTTCCTTTACCTGCTCGCCCAGCCGCGCGAAATCCGCGGATAGAATAGAAGCTGCCACTTTGATCATGTGTTCAGATTCGCTGTTCCTGGCGGCGACCGGAGGCTTGTTTGAGCTGTCCGCAGCCGGCGGCAATTTCGATCCCCTTTTCCACTCGTAGGGTCGTCGGGATGCCTGCGTCGCGCAGGATTCTTTCAAATTGTTTGACCCGCGCAAGAGGCGTCCGTCCGTAGGGAGATGCAGCAGTCGGGTTGAGTGGAATCAAGTTGACATGGCAAAGCAACCCTTTTAGCATCTGTGCCAGCGCCCGCGCTTGTTCAGGTCGGTCGTTTACGCCGTCCATGAGCGCGTATTCAAACGTGACGCGCCGCCCGGTTTGCTTGGTATAACCCCGTACTGCGCTCATCAGTTTTTCAAGCGGGTACTTGCGATTAAGCGGAACCAATGTGTTGCGCAGGTCGTCGGCCGGTGCATGGAGTGAGACGGCGAGATTGATCTGCAAGTGTTCGCGAGCCATCCTCTGGATGCCGGGCACCTCGCCGGAGGTGGAAATCGTGATGCGCCGCGCGCCCATTCCAAAGCGGGTCGGGTCGACCAGGTCTTGGATCGCCTGCCATGTCACATCGAATTTCATGAACGGCTCGCCCATGCCCATGACCACGACGTTGGTGATCGGCGAGGCCACGCGCGCCATATGCAACACCTGAGCGACGATTTCGCCCGGTTCCAAATTGCGAATGTAACCGGCTTGACCGGTCGCACAAAAGGGACAGCCAACCGGACAACCGACCTGCGTTGAAATGCAAACAGTGCGGCGCTTGGAACCCCCTCTCAAGTCACGCGGCTCTTCGAGTTGCGGACTGTTCGGAGCGTCCGGATAAAGCATTAGCACCGTTTCGATGCTCTGTCCGTCTTCCAACGCCAGCAGTGCCTTGCGAGTAAGCCCATCCGCCGAGAAGGTTTCCTTTATTGTGTGCGGAACACCAATGCGGGCCGACTCTGCCAGGCGCGCACGCAAATCGCGTGGCAGATCGGTCATCGCGCTAAAGTCGGTCGCGAACTCGCGATAGATCCAACGGTCTACTTGCGCTGCGCGGTAAGCGGGTTCGTCCCATCCCGCGAACAAATCGCGCATCTGCGCGTTGGTAAGGTTCAGTAGATCAATCAAGGCACTCCCGACTAGTCGCGCCG
>JBLMXX010000462.1:0-3131 GCA_050257995.1 Acidobacteriota bacterium
CTCGGCATGAATCTCGATCACGCGCCTTATTCGGGCATCATGGGAATGGAATCGCTGGCGGAGGATTTCGAGAACTGGGGCGCCGCGCCGGACTGGGAACTGTGCGCGCGTTTCGCCTATCAGAACATCGAGGTCCGCGGCACGGGCGGCGGCTTTTTCCGCAAGATGTACGCGCAGTTCCTGCGCGAGGCGGAAGCGGTGGATATGCGCTTGCAGGAGGCAAAACTCGCGGACGCGATGGAAGAAATTGCCGGCGCGTGGACCGCGCTGGGCGTCATCCTGCAGCAGATCGCGTCAGGGCAAGACCGGATGCTCTTCAAGGACTCCAGCCGCGCCATCCGGCGCCTGGCGATGCGAGAAGAGAATTTCTGGGGGAGAATCTTGAACTTGCGATTCTAATAGAGGCGAAGCAGTTTTCAGTTGAAAACTGCTTCGCGCGTATTAGGGCGTCTTGGTTGGCGTGGGCGTCGCGGTTTGGGTGGGAGTCGGCGTAGCCGTGACCTTGCCTTTAGGCGTCGCCGAGGGCGGGGCGGGTGTCATCGTCGGCGTTGCCGTTGGCGGCTTGGCGGTGGCGGTGGCAGGCGCCGAGGTTGCCGTCGGCGGAACGAGAGTTGACGTCAGCGTAGGCGTAAAGGTCGGCGTCGGTACCCGCGTCCAGGTCGGAAGCGGCGTCGCCGTTGGATTATTGGAGACTGTTACGTGGACGCGTCCCCCGAACGATTTGCCCGCGTGATCGTACATCGCCAGGCGCACCGTGTACGGACCATCAGGGAAACGGGTCGTATCCCAAAGACCCAGCCGCCCATTCTGGACCTGGCTGGTCCCAAACGTGAGTTGGATCCAGTCTTTGGGATCATTGCCAAAGCCGAGCTGAATCGTGTAATGGTCGAAATCGGGCATCTGCACCTGCCCCGTGATCTCTGCTTGTCCGCTGAGCCAGTCCCCCTCTCTGGGCGACGTGATGCTCATCGACGCTTTCGGAGCATCACCGCTTCCGACGCCAACCGACGCGTTCGGACAATTCGGGCTCATATCCGTCGGCGGCTGCGGGATATTGTGGTCGATCGCCCACTGCCGCGCCTCCGGCGGATAAACCGCAAAAACCTTTTCGTCAATCATATCCGGCGAGCAGGTGTCAGTGGCGACCATCCCGTTCGTCTTGTCGATCTTGACCTTTTGCCAGACGTTATCAGGTTGAGTCGGGACGCGCTCTTCAAGGAAAATTTCCGAATGGCGATGATCCGCCGGGCATAGGTCCGTCGGTAACAACCCCGATTCGTTGCACACCTCGACCCACTTCATCCCCTTGGGCTCGACAAAGTTATGTACCGGCGTGCCCACAAGCACGCGCTCCATGAAATTGTGCCACAGGGGTCCCGCACCGGTGATACCGCTGATATGCTCCATTGGAGCATTATCCGCGTTCCCCACCCACACCCCCGTGACGAGATCGGGCGTGTAGCCAATCGTCCAATTATCCCGCCAGTCGTCCGTCGTCCCGGTTTTTGCCGCGGCCGCGCGCGATAGACGCAGCGCGCTTCCGGCTCCAAAGCCGGGCGCCCGCGCGCTGACATCGCTCAGGATACTCGTGATCTGGTAGGCATACCGCGGGTCGACGACCTGAGTGCCCTTGGGAGGATTCTTTTGCAAATCGTAGAGCACCCGTCCGGTGGGATCGGTAATCTTGAGGAAGGGCGTCACCGGCACGCGCTGACCGCCGTTGGCAAACACGCCGTAACCGCTCGTCAATTCCAGCAATTCGACATCCCCGCCGCCGAGGGTCAGGGCAAGCCCGTAGTTACTCGGATCCTTGAAGGTCGTAATGCCAAACCGGCGCGCCGTGTCCACCATCGTGGGCACGGTGACAAACTGGAGCGTTTTCACCGCCGGGATATTGAAGGAGGATGCCAGCGCCGTGCGGACCGGCATCAGGCCGTGCTCGCGGTTGTCATAGTTGTGAGGCACATAGTCCGGTTGGCCCTGAATGGGAAAGTGCGTGGTCACATCAGAAATGACGGTGGCAGGACTCCAGCCTTTCTCGAAGGCGGCGACATAGTTAAAGGGTTTGATCGACGAGCCGGGCTGGCGCAAACGGATCGCGACATTCACCTGCCCATCGATCTTATCGTCAAAAAAGTTGGCGCTGCCCAGCATCGCGAGGATCTCACCGGTTTTGGGGTTCAGGGCGACCAATGCGGCGTTGCCGACGTGCTGACCGGCGAGCGCCGTGACCTGCTTGCGCGCCTCTTCTTCGGCGACCTTTTGCATCTTGAGATCGATCGTCGTCGTCACATTTAGCCCACTCGAGTAGACGACATCGGGACCGTACTGTTCTTCCAGCAGTTCGCGGACATAGGTGACGAAATGGGGCGCCTTGATGCTCACTCCCTGCGCACAGCGCTTTTTAAAAGCATCCGATTTCAACTCGCGTTCGGTTTCCGCCGCTGCCGCATCCGCCTGCGGCTGAGCCAAATAGTGTTCCTGCACCATCAGACCCAGCACGACGGATTGGCGGCGCAAAGTGGATTTCGCATCGGTGCAGGGATCGTAGAGCGCCGGGGCTTGCGGCACTCCCGCCAAGAGCGCGGCTTGACCCAGCGTCAATTCCTCGGTGTGCTTGCCAAAATAGGTTTGCGACGCCGCTTCGATCCCGTAGGACTGGTTGCCAAAATAAATCGAATTAAAGTAAAATTCCAGGATCTTGTCCTTGGGATACACGCGCGTCACCTGGTAGGCGAGAAACGCTTCGTAAATCTTGCGCTGGATGGTCACCTCGGGCGTGAGGAAGGTCCTTTTGACGAGTTGTTGGGTGATCGTGCTTCCGCCCGACACCACGCGACCGTAGCGGACGTCGTAATAGACGGCGCGCAGGATGCCCCGGAAATCAACACCCGGGTTTGAATAGAACGAGGGGTCTTCGGTCGCGATCGTGGCTTGTTTCAGCACCGGTGGAATCTTGTCGATGGGCACCACGGTGCGCCGTCCGCCGCTCTGGCTGTTAATGTCAAAAACCTCGTACAACAACTCGCCGTTGCGGTCGAGGATTTTCGTGGATTGGGCTTCGGCGCGCCCGGCGAGGCGCTCGGCAGACGGCAGTGTGGACAAGAGATAGACGTACGTGCCGACCCCGG
>JBLMXX010000463.1:0-5766 GCA_050257995.1 Acidobacteriota bacterium
GGCGATCTCAGCGCCTCGATCACCGCCACGGGCAAGGTGCGCGCCAAGCGGTCCGCCAAATTGTCACTGCCGCAGTCGGGCATCGTCGCCAGTGTCAGCAAGATGGAGGGAGATACCGTCAACGCCGGCGACGTCATCCTATCGCTCCGGGCGGATGATGCGAATCGGCGAGTCAAACAGGCGGAATTAAATCTGCAGAACCGGCAACTCGACCTCAGCCGCGCCAAAGCCGCGCCGCGGGACGAGGATATCGAAATTGCGCGCGCCAACCTCCAGAAAGCGACGATCGGCGCCGCCGCGGCGGATGCCGCATATACCGCCTCCCCCTCTTCCCAGACCGATGCGGCGCGCCAGGCAACGCGCTCCGACCTCGACATCGCGCGGGCGAATTTTAATCGGGTGGTGAACGGACCGACCAAAGAGGAGATGGATGCGCTCCAGAATGCCGTGACGGCAGCAGGGCTCGACCTCGACGCGGCCAAGGCGGCGCTGGCACAAACGAAACTGACCGCGCCGTATAATTCGACGGTGACCGAAGTGGATGTGCGGGAAGGAGAACTGGTCGGCGGGTTCTCGCCCCTGGCGGTTGTCGCGGACCTTGGCGCGCTGGAGATTGCAGCGGAGATCGACGAAATCGACGTGGCGAATTCTCAAACGGGGCAATCAGCGGAGGTCCGGCTGGATGCATTCCCCGGCGAAACATTCTCCGGCAAGTTGACGCGCCTGTTTCCAGCCGCCTCGACCCAGCGCGGCACGACAGTGTACGGAGCAGTGGTCGAATTCGACCCGCGCAACTTGAAGGCGCGCCCGGGAATGGGCGCGACGATGAAAGTCCAGACTATCCAAAAGTCAGGGGTGCTTTTGATTCCCAACCGCGCGTTGAAGAGCGTCGGGACGCGCAAAGCCGTGCATATCGTCGCGCCGGGAGACCCCCGCGACCAGATCGTGGAGACGGGCGTGACGGATGGCACTGATACGGAGATCATCAGCGGACTAAACGAGGGCGATCAAGTTAGCCTTCAATAAGGTGTGAGAGAGACGTGCCCGGCCCTGAGGACTCGGTTCACGGCAACCGGCTTAAGGACCGTTCGTCGGGATCGACGTGGGAATGACGGTCCGCGCGGTGTTCGTGGCCGAAATCGTCAGTGTTGGCGTCAAGGTCGGCGTAACGGTCGGCGTAAGAAAATCGTAGGTGAGTGTGCCCACATTTTGCAGTTCACCGGCGCCGGGCGTAAAGGTGGGCTTGGCGACGTGAGTCGGCGCCGTGATGGGCGCGGGCGGGAAAACCAGCGTCGCCAGCGTGCTGAAAACCAGATAGTTCGCCAGAATCAGAACCGCAATTACGCTCCAGTTGCGCCAGGCCATTGATAATCCTCCGGGTGCATTATATCATCCAGTTTACGAACGCGCAAAATCGGGAGAGGGAGACGGGTACAGTATGCGGTTTGATATTTTCACGCTTTTTCCCGAGATCTTTTTCGGCGTATTCGACGAGAGCATTATCAAGCGCGCCCGTGAGGCGCACCTGGTCGAACTCGCGCTGCATGACATCCGCGACTATGCGACCGACAAGCATCACGTGACGGACGATTACACCTACGCGGGCGGCGGCGGCATGGTGATGAAGCCGGACCCGACCTTTGCCGCCGTCGAAGCGGTCGTAGGCGCGCCGCCGCAGGTACCGGTAGTCTTGCTTTCTCCGCAGGGACGCGTGTTCACCCAGGAGATTGCGCGGGAATTGTCCGGGCACGCGCGCATTGCATTGATCTGTGGGCATTACGAAGGGGTGGACGAGCGCGTGCGCGAGCACCTGGCGACCGACGAGATCTCGATCGGCGATTATGTTCTTACGGGCGGCGAAATTCCGGCGATGGTCATCGTGGACGCCATCGCGCGTCTCATTCCCGGCGTCCTCGGGCATCCGAGCGCCGCTGCACTGGACTCGCACGCTGCCGGGCTGTTGGAAGGTCCGCATTATACCCGCCCCGCCGAGTTCCGGGGATGGCGCGTGCCCGACATTCTGCTGTCCGGGAATCACGCCCAGGTGGAGGCATGGCGCCGCCGGGAATCGCTCCGGCGCACGCTGGAACGGCGTCCGGATTTGCTCATGCGGGTGGAGCTTTCGCAACAGGACCGGGAGTACCTAAAGAGTTTGGGGTGGAACGGCGGCGACGTTTCGTGATAGGAGGGGATGTTTCGCAAAACGCCCCTCGCGATTTGCGCGATTTCTTTTTCCGTGCTATAATCGCTCCGTTTGAAAACCAGTGGGTCGTGGTAGCAGAAAGGTGGTTCTTGTGGATCTAGTAGCCGCAGTTACGAAACGGGACGCGAATCCCAATATTCCAGTCCTCCAACCGGGCGACCGTGTCAAGGTGCACACCCGCATCATCGAAGGTGACCGCGAGCGTATCCAGGTATTTCAGGGCACCGTCATGCGCATCCGCAAGGGCGGCGTGAACGCGAGTTTCACGGTCCGCCGGCTGGCGTCTCACGGCGTCGGCGTCGAACGCACGTTCCTGCTCCAATCGCCACGGGTTGAAAAGGTAGAGGTCGCGGGGCACACGCACGTTCGCCGCGCTCAACTGTACTATTTGCGGGGTCGCAAAGGCAAGGCCGCCCGCCTGCGCGAGAAACGCGTGGTACAGACCGAGAGCACGCCGCTAGCAGGTTCCGGACCGAACCCGGAAGCCTAGTTCCTCCGATATTTTATCCAGAGAGCCGAGGTCATGTCCCTCGGCTTTTGTATTGGCGATGCCTGAACCGATTCCGACACTTAAATTTGAACGCGTGTTTTGGTCGCGCGGGCTTGCGTACGTCGCCGGCATTGACGAGGTCGGGCGCGGCGCGTGGGCGGGTCCCGTCCTTGCCGGCGCGGTCATCCTTCCGCAGGTGAGCCGCCTCTCGGCGCTGCGGTCACTGGTCGACGTGCGCGATTCCAAACTGCTCTCGCCGGCCCGGCGCGAGGAACTCGTCGAGCCGATCTGCCGGGCGGCGGTAGCGTCTGCGACGGGGCTGGCGACCTGCCGGGAGATCGAACAATGGGGCATTGTCGCCGCGACCCGGCTGGCGATGCAGCGCGCCGTCGATGCGCTGGCGATCGCGCCGCACGCGCTCTTGATTGACGCGCTCCGGCTCCCGGCATTGACGCAGCCGCAAAATGCCATTATCCGCGGCGACCAACTCTCACTTTCCATCGCCTGCGCGTCGATCCTGGCGAAGGTGACGCGGGACCGGATGATGGTGGAGTTGGATGCCCGGCTCCCCGGGTATCATTTCGCCCGGCACAAGGGGTATGGAACGGCGGAGCACCGCGCGGCGCTGGACCGGTTAGGGGCATCGTGCGAACACCGGGCGAATTTCGCGCCAATCAAGCAGCGGCGAGGACTAGATGGCGTTCGGGTCGCGGAGGAATTTAAAGAGGGTTAGGATCATTATCTTGAAATCGAACCAGAGCGACCAGTGCTCGATATAGTAAATGTCGTACTTGGTCCGCTCCCAGATCGACGACTCTCCCCGCAGGCCATTCAACTGCGCCCACCCGGCAATCCCCGCCTTTTCGTAATGCCGTTCCATGTAACGCGGCACCATCTGGCGGAATTGCTCCACGAACATCGGTCGTTCCGGTCGCGGTCCCACCAGGCTCATATGTCCTAGAAAGACGTTGATGAACTGCGGCAACTCGTCCAGAGAATATTTCCGCAGGAATGCGCCGATGCGCGTCCGCCGCGGGTCGTCGCGCGTGGCCCAGACCGGTCCCGTTTCCGCTTCTGCATCCGCACGCATCGAACGGAACTTGAAGCACGGGAACGGCACGGCGTCCAACCCCATGCGCTCCTGCCAGTAGAGGGCAGGTCCCCGCGAGTCCAGTTTCACCAGGAGGGCGAGGAAAAGCATCAACGGCGATATAAAGATGAGCACGATCCCGCTGATGACCAGATCGACGATGCGCTTGAGCGTCAGCCGCCAGCCGCGCAGCGCCACATCCCGCATCGTCAACAATGGAAGACCGTTCAGGTCGCCGACGTTCACTTCGGAGGCCATGATCTGAAAGACGTCTGGAAAGATCTTGATGCTGACCTTGCCGTCCTCGCACTGGGAAATGACCGACAAGAGGTCCTGGTGGGATGCTTCAGGCAGGGCGACGATGATCTCGTCCGCCTGATATCTTTTCACGGCCGCGCCCAACTCATAGGTTTTCCCGACGACGGGCAATCCCTGGATCATGCGACCCGCGCAGTCGTCATCCAGAAAGCCGACCGGGCGATACCCCAACTGAGGGGACCCGCGGATCTTGTCGAGGATGAGGTGCCCCGCTTCGCCGGCGCCGATGATCAATACCTTGGATTCGCCCCAGCCGCGAAGGTACAAGGAGGACCGCAGGAGGTGGTGGGCGATGCGCGCCAGCCCGATCAAGACGAGCGCCAGCCCCCAGAAAGCCACGATCATGACCCGCGGATAATCGATGTCGTTCCGGTAGATGAACGCGGTCAGCGCCATTCCGACGATGACGCTGATGGAAACGGCGGTGAAGATAGAGTACAGTTCGTCCAGTTGGGACATGCCGCGCCGCAGGTGGTAGAGCTTGTAGAAAAAGAAGACCACGATGATGGCAATTCCGTTCAATAACATCATCCCCAGGTAATTGCTGAACGGCGGGATGACCTGGCGGGGAGGAGCATCCATCACGCGGAAGAGGTGAGCGAGGTAGAACGCGATGCCCGTCATGACCGCATCCAGGGCGAGAAGCGTTAACCCGAAGACGATATTCGAATGTCGCTTCATGAAACGACCTCGATCACGGCAAAATCTCCGCGGCGTTGGGGGCGGGGGAAAGAGGACGCCGCATTTCGTCCACGAGGCGGCGACCGCCTTTCAGGGCGAGCCCGAGAGAGACCGCGGCGCGCAGCACGAAAGGGGTGGTAGCGGCATAGTGTTTCTGGTAAAAGAGATACGCCGCGCGCCAAAATTCGTATTGTGCGCGCGCCGATCCCCGGCTTGACGCGCGCTTGTAATGGAGGACCTCGACGGCAGGGTTGTAATAGACTTTCCAACCGCGGCGCTTGATGCGCAAGGCAAGGTCCAGGTCTTCGCCATACATGAAATACGACTCATCCAGCAGACCGGCCTGGCGGAGTGTCTCGGTGCGCAGCATCATGAACGCGCCGACCACCGAGTCGACTTCCGTGACCCGATTTTCGTCGAGATAGGTAAGGTTGTACCGCCCAAAGCGTTTATCTTTTGGAAAGCGGCGCGTCAGCCCCAGAACGTGATAGATCGAGTTGACCGGGTCGGGGAAGGTGCGGCGGCACGCCAGGTCGAGCTTGCCGTCCGCCATGACGAGTTTCGGCCCGACAATGCCGGCTTCCGGGTGGCGGCGGAAAAAATCGATCGACTGCGAGAGGGCGTCGGGCGGCAAGACCGTATCGGGATTCAATAAAAGGACAAAAGGCGGCGACGGATCGAGGGACAGCAGGGCACGCAAGCCAAGATTGTTGGCGTAGGCATAGCCGCCGTTGACCTCACTTTCGATCAGGCAGAGGCGGGGGAATTCGGCGCGGACCATCGCCGCGCTCCCGTCGGGCGAGCAGTTGTCGACTATGTAGGTTAGGAAGGAGACGCCCCGATTGGCTTGCAGCGACCGCAGGCAATCACGCAGTTGGTCCCGCGTGTTATAATTGACGATAACGATGCCAAGATCCATGGGTTAGGAGGATTGTAGCACAATCCCGTGCAGATGCAAAAGGCACAATTTCGCCAAAATGTATT
>JBLMXX010000464.1:0-3158 GCA_050257995.1 Acidobacteriota bacterium
TCGCCGGGGCAGATTCGCGCGATGCGCGCGATGTACCCCCATACCATCCGGGTGATTCTGCCGGGAATGTGCTATCGCTACGAGCAGATCACCGCGCGCAGCGACATCCAGTTCCCCCAGATCGAGGGGCTCGCCGTTGGTCACAATATCACCTTCGCCGACCTGCTCGGCACGATGACCGAGTTCGCGCGCCGCATGTTCGGCGAAAACGCCAAGGTGCGGTTCCGCGCTGACCACTTTCCGTTCACCGAGCCCAGCATGGAGCTCGACGTGGAATGTTTTCTGTGCAAGGGCAAAGGATGTGCAGTCTGCAAGTATACCGGCTGGCTCGAAATCCTTGGGTCGGGCATGGTCCATCCCGACGTTTTGCGCAACGGCGGATACGACCCGGCGGTCTGGAGCGGCTTTGCCTTTGGCATGGGACCCCAGCGCATTGCCATGCTAAAGCACGACATCAAAGACATCCGGTTTTTCTGGGGAAATGATTTGCGGTTCCTGGAACAATTCTAATGTAAGTTCAGAAGAGGTCTGACATGCGAGTTCCACTTTCCTGGCTGAGAGATTACGTCGAGATAACGATTTCTGCGGAAGAATTGGCCGAGCAACTCACCCTCGGGGGTCTGGAAGTCGAGCAGGTGGAGTACATCGGCGTCGCTCGTCCCGACGGACAGCGGGCCGGTCATGCAACCGGCGCGCCTGAGTCCGGCGAACGACCGGAATTGGCGTGGGACCCGGCGCGCATCTTTGTCGGGCAGATCCTCGAGGTCAAGCCCCACCCCAATGCGGACCGCCTGACGTTGGCAATCGTGGACTATGCTCACGGGACCCCGATCCAGGTCGTCACCGGCGCGCCCAATATTCGGGTTGGGGACAGTGGGCTCAAGGTGGCGTTTGCACTGGAAGGGGCGCGGCTTTATGATGGGCACGCTGCCGGCTGGAAGCCGATGACGCTCAAAAAGGGCAAGATCCGCGGCATCGAGTCCGGCTGCATGGTCCTCTCCGAAAAAGAACTGGGGATGAGCGAGGACCACGAGGGCATCATCCTTCTCCCATCCGACGCGCCTGTCGGCAAGCCGCTGGTGCAATATCTCGGCGACGTTATTTATGAAGTCAAGATCAATCCGAACATGGCGCGCGCCGCGTCCATTCTGGGCGTCGCGCGTGAAGTGGCAGCCCTGACCGGCAAACCGGTGCGTCCGCCTTCGTTGGACGTGGTCGCCCGGGGCGCCTCCATCCAGGGGCAGGTGCAGATTGTTATTCAAGAGCCGAGCCTGAACCCACGGTTTACTGCCGCGCTCATTCGCAATGTAGAGATCAAGCCGTCGCCCTTCTTGGTGCAGCAGCGCCTTAAACTGGCAGGGATGCGCCCGATCAACAACATTGTGGACGTGACCAACTATGTCATGCTGGAAATCGGGCAGCCGCTCCACGCGTTCGACTATGACAAGCTATACGCGCGTGCCGGCGGGCGTCCCCCGACTATCATCACCCGATTGGCGGGGCCGGGAGAGGAACTGGAAACGCTCGACGGCGTCAAGCGCAGACTCGATCCGTTCTCCATTCTGGTGTGCGATACTCGCGGCGCGCTCTCGATCGGCGGTGTGATGGGCGGTGCGGCGTCTGAGGTAGACGAGCGTTCCAAGAACATACTGCTTGAAGCAGCGGCTTGGGAATACATCAACATCCGGAAGACGATGAAGGCTCAGCACCTTGCCTCGGAAGCGGGCTACCGGTTTAGCCGCGGCGTCGCCCCCTCGCAGGCAATCGTAGGGCTCAAACGAGCCATCGAGATGATGCGCGAGCTTGGAGGCGGCGAGATTGCCGGCGGGGAGATTGACGAATATCCCGGCAAGTCCAGGGAAATCGTCGTCACTCTACCGGTCGCCGAAGTGAAACGGCAGCTTGGGGTTGAGATTCCGCCCGCGCAGATCAAGACTTTCCTGGAGCGCCTCGATTTTCAAGTTGAAACGGCAAACCGCCAGGGCGACCCGGTCCAACTCCGGGTGACTGTCCCGGACTATCGTCTCGACGTGGATGGCACGGATGATTTAATAGAGGAAATCGCGCGACTGTACGGCTACCAGAATATCCCGATCTCGCGCATGAACGACGAACTGCCGCCGCAGTGGACGAATGTGGAGCTCGAGCAGGAAGAGCAAGTGCGCGATCTCTTGATCGACTCAGGATTGCAGGAGGTCATGTCAAATATACTGACCACGTCGGAGCGCGAGGGGATGCTAATGCTTTCCGCCGATGCGCCCCTGCCCCTGCCCGCCCGCGAATACGTTCGGATCGAAAACCCGATCAGCGCCGAGCGCACCGCGATGCGGCAGACCCTTTTGGCGAATTTGCTCGACCTGACGGCGGCCAATTTGCGCTATCGCACGCGCGTGGCGTTCTTTGAGCTCGGGAATGTTTTCTGGGCAAAGAGCGACCGGGATGTGCTGCTGCCGCGTGAGCGTTCCGCCATGCTCGCCGAGGATGAAGAACTGCCGTTGGAACGGCGCCGCCTGGGCATCCTCCTGACCGGACCGCGAGCAGAACTGTCGTGGACAAAGGCGGATACGACGCCGGTGGACTTTTATGATTTGAAGGGAGTCCTTCAAGAACTCTTGGAAGGTTTGCACATCTCCGGCGCGGGCTTTGTCGCTTCGGACAACCCATTGTTCCACCCCGGGCGAGCTGCTGCGCTCGTGCTGGACTCGCAGGAAATCGGTGCCTTTGGCGAGCTTCATCCCCTTTTGCGCGAGCGGTTCGATCTGCCCGCACAGGCGATCCTCCTCGGCGAATTTGATCTCGACGCGCTACTGGCACACGTCTCGCCGATGTTCTCAGTGCGCTCGCCGTCACGCTATCCCGCCGTCATCCAGGACCTGGCCGTAGTAGTAGAAGAGTCAGTACTTGACGAGCGGGTCTATACCCTGATCCGCCAGACCGGCGGCGACCTGCTCCAACGCGCGGTCCTCTTCGACGTCTATCGAGGGGAGCCGATCCCGCCGGGCAGGAAATCCCTCGCGTACGCGCTGACCTTCCAAGCCATGGACCGCACGCTCTCGGATGCCGACGCGAGCAAGATTCGCGACAAGATCGTCAACCGCCTGCGGAACGAAATAGGCGCAGAACTGCGGGGAGGCTAAGGGGTCTCGTCGGGGCGACGA
>JBLMXX010000465.1:0-3846 GCA_050257995.1 Acidobacteriota bacterium
AAACAATCGAGGCGCAATCGTTCACCCTCGAGCGCACGGCCCTCCAAGACCACTCATCACTAACCACTGACCATTTACCACTGACTTTGCCGCTGCTCGGTCGCCATCAGGTCACGAACGCTGCCACCGCGATTGCCGCCGTTGCCGTCCTCCAACAGCAAGGGACCACCGTTCCGGAAGATGCCATCCGCGAAGGACTGTCAAAGGTGCAGTGGCATGGACGCTTTGAGGTCCTGGAACGAGAGCCGCTCCTCGTCGTGGACGGCGCACACAATGCGGATTCAGCGCGCCAACTTGTACAAACGATACGCACCCTCCGTCCGGCAGGCGCGTTACACCTGATCTTTGGCGCATCCAGCGACAAGGACATTGCCGGGATGTTCGCACAACTATTGCCGCAAGTCCAGTCCCTTATCCTCACCCGTTCGCACAACCCCCGCGCGTCCGATCCCGCCAGACTCGCCGCTCTGGCAGAGCCTTTTAACGTCGAGATCTCGATTGAGCCCGACCTGGCGGCAGCGTTGGAAGAGGCAGGGCGGCGGGCACGCACCGTCGATACTATTTGCGTGACCGGATCCCTCTTTGTCGTCGCCGATGCGCGCCAGGTCTGGCTTGAACGGCATGGTCAGACGGTGGAACACGACGGGTGATATTCCTGTTCTTTTGACACTCACCCCCCGATGTGCTATTATCCACCAGTAGAAAGTTGGTTGGTCAGGAGTTTCGCATGCCGAAGAAAGACGGCGCCCGAAAGTCAACTCGAACCGCCGTTGAAGAAATACTCAATTTGCCGGAATTGCCCCTCGTTCCCGTGCGCGATACGGTCATCTTTCCGCATCTGATGAGCCCGGTCATGGTCGGGCGCGATCGTTCTATCCGCGCCATTGAAGCCGCGATGGCGGCCGACCAACGCATCGTCGTGTTCACCCAGCGTGACCCCGAAATAGCCGACCCCAAGCCCGAGGACCTTTACCAGGTCGGAACGGAAATGACCATCGGGCGGATGCTGAGGATGCCGGATGGCACCACGAGCGTGATCGGGCAGGGTAATTCGCGGGTGAAACTGGTCGATGTCATCGAGAGCGACCCTTTTATTCGAGCGCGGGTCATGCCCATCTACGAGCCGGTCGAAAAGACGTTGGCGACCGAGGCACTGATGCGCGCCGTCCTCGCCCTTTTTGAAAAAGCCGTCCATCTCAGCCCCAACCTGCCGGACGACGCCTATGTCGCGGCGATCAACGCGAACACACCCGGCTGGCTCGCCGATCTCGTCGCTTCATCTCTCAACCTGGACCCGCACAAGCGCCAAGAACTGCTCGAGACGCTGGACCCTGCCGTGCGACTGCAAAAGATCTCGATCCTGCTGGCGAAGGAACTGGATGTCCTCGAGCTGCAAAGCAAGATTCACAACCAGGTGCAGGAAGAGGTCGACAAGACCCAGCGCGAGTATTACTTGCGGGAGCAGATGCGCGTGATCCAGAGCGAATTGGGCGAAGTCGACGCGCAGACGCGTGATATCAACGAACTGCGGGACAAGATCGAAAAGGCCGGAATGCCCCAAGAGGTCCGCGAAAAAGCTGACCACGAGATCGAGCGGCTGGCGCAAATGCACGCCTCGGCGCCCGAAGTGGGCATCATTCGCACTTATTTGGACTGGCTGGTTGCCCTCCCCTGGACAAAATTGACGACGGACAACCTGGATATTCCTGCCGCCGACAAGCTGCTGGACGAACAGCACTATGGCTTGAAAAAGGTCAAGGAACGCATCCTGGAGCATATCGCGGTCCGCAAGCTCGCCGCGGAAAAGATGCGCTCGCCGATCCTGTGCTTCGTCGGACCACCCGGGACGGGTAAGACCTCCATGGGTCGGTCCATCGCCCAGGCGCTGGGGCGGTCGTTCGTCCGCATCTCGCTCGGCGGCATTCACGACGAAGCCGAAATCCGGGGGCACCGCCGCACCTATATCGGCGCCCTGCCCGGACGTATTATCCAGACGATGAAGCGCGCCGGAACGATCAACCCGGTGTTTATGCTCGACGAAGTTGACAAGATCGGAATGGATTTTCGCGGGGACCCCAGCGCGGCGCTTTTGGAAGTGCTGGACCCCGAGCAGAACTGCGCCTTTAGCGACCACTATCTCGACGCGCCCTATGATCTCTCCAAGGTCTTGTTCATCACGACGGCGAATATCCTGGACCCGGTGCCGCCCGCCCTGCGCGACCGCATGGAGGTCATCGAGTTTCCCGGCTACATCGAGGAAGAAAAGGTCGCCATCGCCAAACAGTTCCTCATCCCGCGCCAAAAGGAAGAGCACGGGCTGGGCGCCCAGTTGCGCTTTTCCGAAGAGGCGCTCAAGAGCCTGATTCGCGAATACACGTATGAAGCCGGCGTCCGCAACCTGGACCGCGAGATTGCAAATATCTGCCGCAAGATCGCTCGCACGGTCGCGGAAGGCAAACATGCTCCCGCGTCCGTCACGCAGGAATCCCTGTTCAAGTACCTGGGTCCCGCCCGCTTTACGTTTGGGATTGCCGAAGAAAAGGACGAGGTCGGAGTGGCGACCGGCGTCGCCGTGTCCGAAGCGGGCGGCGATACCATGGCGATCGAAGTGACCCTGATGCGCGGCAAGGGCAGCCTCATGCTGACCGGGCAGCTGGGCGAGGTGATGCAGGAATCGGCGCAAGCCGCCCTCTCGTACGCGCGGACCCATGCTCGCGAACTGGGCTTGCGCAACAATTTCGACAAGCTCGACATCCATATCCACGTGCCGGAGGGGGCCATCCCCAAGGATGGACCTTCGGCGGGCATTACGATCGCGACCGCCCTCATCAGCGCGCTTTCTCAGCGCGCCGTCCACAAGCACGTGGCGATGACGGGCGAGATCACCCTGCGCGGGCGCGTCCTGCCCATCGGCGGGCTGAAGGAAAAGATCCTCGCCGCGCACCGCGCCGGGCTCACGACGATGCTAATCCCCAAGAAGAATAAAAAAGACCTGGTCGATGTGCCAAAAAAAGTCCAGCGCGAAATGCAGTTCGTTTTTGTCGAGCGGATGGATCAGGTGCTTCCGGTCGCGCTGATGAACAAGCGCGTCGCGAGGCGAGATGGGACGGCGACGCGCCTTCACCGGTCACCCCACTTGCCTTCTCATATCGTCAGAAGCAAGATCGCCAAGAAACCCATAGGCGCGCGTCAACACAGCACTCGAGGAGACTAGATTGGTCACTTGCCCAAATTGCGGAACGAGCGTGCGCGACGGTCAAAGATTCTGCGGCAACTGCGGGACCGACGTGCAAGCGACATCGAGCGCGGCAACCCCGCCACGCGCCTCCGAAGCCCCCGATATGCCGTATGCCTATTCGCAGCCGTCGGGGTACGGACAACAAGGCGGGGGATATGCGCCTTCGGGAGGTTATGGGCAAAGCAGCAGCAGCTATGATTATGAAAACCCACCGCTGGGGGGAGGAACCCCTCCGGGGCGGATGATCATAATCGCCGGAGCCCTCATTTTGGCGGTCTGCTGTGCTTTTGCCTGCGGGCTGGTCTTTGGCTTTGAGATCATCCCGGACATACTGGGATTGGGCGGCGCCGCGCCGACGACACCCGTCAGGCCCACCACCTTCCCCACGCCCTCCAGTTTCCTGCCGCTCCTGCACTGGCTGATGATCTAGTAACGGGGAAAGACGGAAAAAGATATCGGACGACAAATGACGGATGACGAGTTCTCGATGGCTTGTATCATCCGTCTTCTGTCTTCGGGCTAAAACAATGAACGCTGAAGAGATTACTCTCCTCTACAACCAGGGACAGAATGAAACGGTCGCGTTTGAAGTCGAATCGGTTGCGATG
>JBLMXX010000466.1:0-3255 GCA_050257995.1 Acidobacteriota bacterium
TAGAACGCTCCTGTGACGACTAGCCCGTCACGGCGCGATGTCCCCGTTCGAAATCCGTCAGCCGTTGATCGATTTGCTTTTTGGCTTCTTGAGGGCTGTAGCCGTACTTGTCTTGAAGCACGCTGACAAGAATATCATAGTGGCCGTTGATGCGGTCGAGGTCGGCATCGGTGATTTTGCTCCACCACGTTTTAATGGGTCCACGTAACTGATTCCAGCTACCTACCAGCACGTTCACCATATGTTATCTCCTTTCATACTCGTCGAGTTCTGCTCCATCTCGCTCCTCGAATGTTTCAACGACGCCCGAAAGCAAACGTTGCGCGCCTCGCAAATGAGACCTGTCACAGCGCTTGAATTCGTGCTGACGGAGGTCTAATACCTTTCAAATTGACAAATCGCCATTTCTGACGATAATGCGCTTAATGGCAGCGACGGAGACAAGTAGCCGTTGGGAATCCGTCAGAGAGGAGGGCGCGGACGCGGTGCAAGCCCTCTCGGAGGAACACGAGGAAATTCGCTCCTGAGCCGGGTGTCCGAAATCGCCATGCCTGTGGCGAGAATAGCGCATCCCGCCCGTCCAGCGTTAAACGGACAGCCGATGCCGGTCGGTGCAAAGCGAGTTCATTTGTCGATTAGTCAATTAGTCAATTAGTGATTTGTAGAACAGTTACCCACTCACCAATTGACCAATCGACCAATCACTAATTGACCAATGAACTAATGAGGGTGGTACCGCGGGAGTAACTCTCGTCCCTTTGAGGGCGGGAGTTTTTTGATTCACGACAATGGATCTCACTTTTCATCTGGTCCCCCAGTCCCATTTCGACGCGCTGGGAGCGGGCGACAGTTACGTGCCGCGTGATTTCACGCGCGACGGCTTTATTCACTGCACGGATACACCCGAGGAAATGGCTCGGGTGGCGAATGCGTTTTACCGGTCGAATCCGGAGCCGCATTACTATTTGTATATTGACAAGAGCCGCGTGCGCGCTCGCGTCCGCTATGACGACGCGGAACAACGCTACCCGCATATCTATGGCACATTGAACCGCGATGCGATTGTCGCCGTCCGCCCCGCGCGGCGCACCGCCGGTGGCGCCTTTCTGCCACCCGAGTGGCTGGACCTTTGAACAGGATATCGACGACGCGTGTCACGCCGCGCCCCTCGCCGGTGGTCGCGCTCCAGTACCGCGACTTTAGACTGATCTGGATCGGTCAGCTCATCTCGAATGCCGGAACGCAGATGCAGTTGGTCACCATCAACTGGCACGTATACGTCCTGACCGGCTCTGCCGTCGCATTGGGGTTGACGGGACTGGTACGCGTGGTGCCCATTATCATCTTTTCCCTCTTTGGAGGGATGTTCGCGGACGCGCACGACCGGCGGCGAGTGATGCTCGTCACCCAGAGTGCCATGATGCTCTTCGCCGCCGTCCTGGGACTGGCGACGAATTCTGGATGGGTCTCGCCCTTGATCATCTATGGATTGGCGGCGCTCACTTCCGCTGCCGTAGCATTTGACGGTCCGGCGCGACAATCGCTGGCGCCGAACCTGGTCGCCAAAGAGCACCTGACGAATGCGCTGAGTCTCAACAACACCATGGCGCAAGTGTCCTCCATCATCGGTCCCGCGCTCGCCGGCTTTGTGATCGCAGGACTGGGGATCGCGGCGGTCTATTGGATCAATGCGGTGTCCTTTCTCGCGATGCTCATCGCGCTGTTGCTGATCAAGACGCCGACGCAAAAACAGGTGGGAGCGTCCAAAATCACTCTGGGCGCGCTGCGCGAGGGAATTCAATTCGTCCGCGAGTCCAAGATGGTCTTTTCGACGATGATGCTCGATTTTTTCGCGACGTTCTTTTCCAGCGCCTCGGCGCTCTTGCCGATCTTTGCGCGAGACATCCTGCGCGTGGGACCCGAGGGTTTGGGGCTCCTATATTCGGCGCAATCTGTGGGTGCCGTCGCGGCGGGCGTTGGAATGGCGGTAGTGGGAAACATCACGCGGCAGGGGATCGTCTTGCTCGTGGCGGTCGCCCTCTACGGAGTCGCCACGGCCTTTTACGGAGCGTCCCAGTGGTTCGCGCTGTCGTTTATTTTTCTTGCCCTCTTGGGTGCGGCGGATACGGTCAGTACGATTTTGAGGAATACCATTCGCCAGATCAGCACGCCGGACCATTTGCGGGGGCGGATGACTTCCGTCAATATGATTTTCTTTATGGGCGGACCACAACTGGGGAACCTGGAAGCCGGCGTCGTCGCCGCATTGTTCGGCGCGCCGTTCTCTGTGATTACGGGCGGCATCGCCACCGTCATCGCCGTGGTCGCGGTCGCGTGGCTGATCCCGCAGTTACGGAATTATCAGAACTGAGGAGCGATCATGATTGATCAACTAAGTCAATTGCGCCAGGACGCTTTGAGCCAACTCTCACCCATTTGGGACTCCGGACGGTTGGAAGAGTGGCGCGTCAAATTCATGGGGCGCAAGGGCGCGCTCGCGGTTTCCATGGAACAGTTGGGCACGATCCCCAAAGAGGAACGCGCAGCGGCAGGCAAGCTGGCAAACGAGGTCAAGCACGCGCTCGAAACCGCCTACGCTGCCAAGGTCGGCGCGATCAAACAGCGCTCCCTCAGCGAATCGCTGGAGGCGGAACCGCTCGACGTGACCCTGCCCGGACGTCCTCTCCCTCACGGGCGCCTGCACCCGGTGACCCAGACCATGCGAGAACTGTACCGCATATGGGGCGATATGGGTTTTCAGGTGTTCCGGACGCGTGAGGTTGAGACCGACGAGATGAATTTTCAGTTGCTTAACATGCCGCCCCATCACCCGGCGCGTGACAACTGGAGCTCCTTTTACGTCAAAGGGACGGACGAACGAGTCGTGCTGAGGACGCATACCTCGCCGGGGCAGATTCGGGCGATGCGCGCAATGTACCCCCATACCATCCGGGTGATTCTGCCAGGAATGTGCTATCGCTACGAACAGATCACCTCGCGCAGCGATATCCAGTTCCCTCAAATCGAGGGGCTCGCCGTTGGACACAATATCACCTTCGCCGACTTGCTCGGCACGATGACCGAGTTCGCCCGCCGCATGTTCGGCGAGAACGCCAAGGTGCGGTTCCGCGCCGATCACTTTCCGTTCACCGAGCCCAGCATGGAGCTCGACGCGGAATGTTTCCTGTGCAAGGGCAAAGGATGTGCAGTCTGCAAGTATACCGGCTGGCTCGAAATCCTTGGGTCGGGCATGGT
>JBLMXX010000467.1:0-8118 GCA_050257995.1 Acidobacteriota bacterium
GCCGCGCGCGGGACTTCGGACCATGCCGGGACGTATGCACAATACCTTTGGGGCTCGCTCAACCGCTTGCCGGTGGCATTGGCGGCGCCGTCGCTTTTCACGCTTTACAGTGGCTCACCGCGGCTGTCCAAAGCGCTCGTGGTCGGGATCTCCCAGTCCGGAGAATCTCCCGATGTCGTGAGCGTCCTGGCAGAGGGCAAGCGGCAGGACGCTTTGACGCTGGCGATCACGAATACCATTCCGTCTCCGCTGTCGCAAGCCGCCGAGTTCACCGTCGATATTCAGGCGGGCGTTGAAAAAGCGGTGGCAGCCACCAAGACCTACACGGCGGAGTTGATGGTGGTCGCGGCGATCAGTGCCGCGCTCACGGGGAAGGAAGAATACCTGGCGGCGCTCGGCAGGGTGCCGGACGCGGTGCGGCAGGCATTGAGCCTGGAGGAAAGGGCGAAAGAAATCGCGGAGCGACACAAGGGGCTGGCGCGCTGCGTCGTTCTGGCGCGGGGTTACAACTATGCCACTGCCCAGGAGACGGCGCTCAAGCTGAAAGAGCTGGCGTATGTCTTTGCCGACCCGTACTCGGCGGCGGATTTTCTGCACGGTCCCATCGCGATTGTCGAGCCCGGTTTTCCCGTTTTCGTCATTGCGCCGAGCGGCGCCGCCTTTGCCGACCTGTTGGCGCTCCTCGGTCGTTTCCGCGATGAATACAAGGCGGAACTGTTGGTGGTCTCGGATGACGCGCAAGCCCTGGGTTTCGCTCATTCCGCGCTGCGGTTGCCCGCGGGAATGCCTGAATGGTTAAGTCCGCTTGTCGCCATCGTTCCGCTCCAGCTTTATTGCTATCATCTCACACGGGCAAAGGGCTATGACACCGAAGCCCCGCGTGGGTTACACAAGGTTACACTCACGCGATGAGGTAGGAGCGGAGTTCCGAACGAGAAGGCAGGACGTGCTCACACCTCTTCCGGTCACGCAGCCCTATCTACATCAGGGGTTGCACCTTGAAGCTGTTTGAGTTTTGACCAGGCCTGCTGGACTGCTTCTTCATAGGTTTTGCCGAGGCCCTTGACTTGATAGCCGGTTACGGTATCGGTGATAGTGACCTCTTGGCAGCCTACAGAAGAGTCCAGGTAACGGGTGGTCTCGCGGATCTCGAATCGCCCTCTCATGTTGTCCCCTTTTTGTGACTAGGCGTCATCATATTTCGCACTGGACCAATGGGAAAGAACCGGGCTTTCGCATGGGCGCACTTAGGCATGTTGCGCATCATATCGCCGGTTGACCTGTTGGCACCCCCGGTAATCCGCTTGGCGGCTGACCGACCGGTCCGCCGGGCTTGGTTTGCTGATTCGCCAGCAATTCCAGCATCTAAAGCCATCGAGCGTGAATCGCTTGTCTTGATTCTCTTTCCAAATCTCTGCACAAAGCTGCCATGCAACGTACTTGGAGATGGGGGGCATAGGCGGTTGCTCCTTGTGGGACAACTTGCATGGTTGTCCCACCAAACTAGTTTGATCTTTCGGATTTCCTTTTTGAGCGCAGTGTATCTTATCTGCATCCGTATTGGAACCAGTGAACCCCCAGTTTTTGTCCTGTGAGATTACCTGGGCGCGGCGAGCCGTTGCTAGACAAAAATACCTGGCTTTTGTCCCAGGTCATCACCGGGGATGCGAGCCAGGTTCCATGCTGACAGATTTGTGGGGGGCGTTGGAGGGGAAATACCAGTTCTCGGGCTGATAAAATCCAACAGTTCTGCCGAGAATTGTTGCTAATTCTCCACTTGCTCTCCGAGGCGGTGACCAATGGAGACAAAGGTCACGTAGCAGACCAGCAAAAGAGCCGCAAAGAGAAGGGCGAAGCCATAGGTCTGTTGGTATTGCACTGGGTGTACCAACCGCATGGCGATGTCACTTAACACACTTTGGGGTCGCAAGATCAGGTCCCACGAGTTCCAATCAAGAAAGCGTCCCAAGTAGATGCCCAACCCGCTCAGCCCCAGCGTGCCCAGCACAAACAGCCAACTGAACGCGTTTCCAAGGTGTTTTTTGACGACAACCTGCATCTGGTTTAAGGAAACGACCCCTAACAGGCATCCGGTCCACGCAAAACTGATGAGGAGCCCAAAGTCGTACCAGAGCGGCACCGGCCGGCGCTCCTCCAAATGCAGCAGATCCATAACGAGGTAGGGCGCGTTCGGAAAGAAGATGAGCCAGACGCCGGTCAGAAGGAGCAGCGCCCACCGCGCCTGGGGCCGCCTGACTTGCAGAACCATGATCGCAAGACTACAGAGATATGGTATCCAGGCGAGGAAGAGGTTCCAGATCAAGATGAACAGTATACGCCGGTGGCTGAGATAGACTCGCCCGGCATAGAGCGCACACGCAAAAGAACTGGACAGCACAAGCGGATAGATCAACTGCTCGATGCAAAAGCGATGCATTTTGGTCAAACGGCTGAGCCAGGCGTGCATTCACGACCTCCAGGAAAAAACACTGGCACCGGCGAAAGCCGGTGCTGGAGTCCCCTAGATACAGAGCGGGTGTGCGGAATATACAATGGACTACAGTTGGCTCGCGGCCTCGCGATCCAATAACCAGACCAGGTCTCCATCCCTGGGATGGATCAACTGAGCGGGGAGGTCCTCGGGTCTCGATTCACCTTGGAGGACTGCGCGAACGGTGGCGGCTTTGTCCGGTCCCGCGACCAGAAATAAGATATTGCGCGCCGCGTTGATGACAGGTGCTGTCAGGGTGACACGGTACATGTTTACTTCGGCGATATATTCCGCGGCGACCCAATCGTGCACATTGTGCAGGACGGCCGTATGTGGAAAGAGCGAGGCGGTGTGCCCATTCTCGCCCAAACCGAGGAGGATGAGATCAAAGCGGGGGAGGGGGTCGGGTATTGGCCCGTTAAAGAATGTTTGCACGGACTGCTCATACTCTAGCGCTGCGCGCGCCGGCTCTTTTTCCGTGAGGACACGTGAGATATTTTGCGATGGCACCGGGACGTGGGAGAGCAGCGTCTCCTCGACCATCCGGAAATTGCTCGCGGCGGAGTCCGGTGGAACGGCGCGCTCGTCACCCCAAAAGAAATGGACGCGTGCCCAGTCGACTTGCGCCGCAAATTCCGGTGTTGCCAATAGAGTGTAAAGCTCGCGCGGCGTCGACCCGCCCGAAAGCGCCACGCTGAAACGTCCACGCTCTCGAATGGCATCGCCGGAGAGTTGCACAAAACGCGCCGCGGCGTTGCGAGCCAGCGCGGCGCGGTCCGGTACGCGCACCCATTCTGCCCCGCGGACGGATTGAAAGACGAGGGCGAGGGTGTCCATCTCTGCCCCTTCCGTCCAGTAGCGATGAAACGCATTCCCCGGAAGTTGGACCGAATCACCCACCGCAACAGCCGACGTTTCGTCTCCGATACTAACCGCGCCGCTCCCGCGCGTGACGACGAGCCATTGGTCGAACGGAACGGCATGGTCGTCCGATGACGCACGTTCGGAAAAGTAGAGTGCGGTGGCGGACCATGCTTCACCGCGCGCAACCTCCGCCGCGCTCATTCCAACGCAGCCGGGGCGGCGGACGGCGCGCCGGGTGAGGGGAAGGTGAATGAGACCGTTGGGACGAAGCATATGCAATCCAAAGTGGAGCGAAGCAGAGTGATGGTGTAGACTTAAGAGTCAAACAGGCTTGGCAAGTCTCATGCATCACGCGACGCGCCACGCGCGGGTCCCCTGCTCCATTAGCGATTCGGCTGATTCGGGACCCCAGGTATTCCCGGTATAGTTCGGGAAATGGGGCGCAGGCGAATTGGCCCAATGTTGGAGGATCGGGTTGACGAGCGACCAGGCGATCTCCACTTCGTCTTTACGGGCGAACAGTGTCGAGTCGCCGCGCATCGCATCGATCAGCAGCGTCTCGTAGGCTTCGCCGGGCGCGGAGCCGAACGCCGTCTTGTAATAAAAGTCCATTTTGACATCGCGCAGTTCCGTCGTCTGCCCGGGACGCTTGGCGGCAAAGCGCAGATGGATGCCCTCGTCCGGCTGGATGCGGAGCGCCAGCACGTTCGGTTTGAAAGTGGGGCTGGCCTCGCGTGTGAACAGAGGGTGAGGGACCTCTTTGAATTGGACGGCGATTTCGGTAAAGCGCTTGTTAAGGCGTTTGCCGGTGCGAAGGCAAAAGGGCACGCCCGCCCACCGCCAGTTGTCGATCTTGAGCCGGAGTGCGACATAGGTCTCGGTGTTTGAATTGGGGTCTACGCGCGGCTCTTCCCGATACGCGAGCATACCTTTGCCGCGCCCGTATTGCCCTCGCACGACCTCCCGGTCGATCGCTTCGGGGGAAAGCTGGCCGATAGCGCGCATCACCTTGACCTTTTCGTCATGCACGGCACTGGAGTCAAAGGAGACGGGAGGCTCCATCGCCGTCAGCGCCATCAACTGCAGAAGATGCGATTGGACCATATCCCGGAGCGCGCCGGCGGTGTCGTAGTAGCCGCCGCGGTCTTCCACGCCGATCGATTCCGCCGCGGTGATCTGGACGTGGTCGACATAGTTGCGATTCCACAGCGGCTCAAAGATGCTGTTGGCGAAGCGGAAGGCGAAAATGTTCTGGACGGTCTCTTTGCCCAGATAGTGATCAATGCGATAAACCTGCGGTTCGTTAAAGATCGGCAAGACCTGCCGGTTGAGCTCGAGCGCGCTCTCCAGGTCATGTCCAAACGGCTTTTCGATAATGATACGCGTCCAACCGCTGGACTGGTTGAGCCTGGCCGCGCCCAATTGTTGCGCGATCAGGGCATAGTATTCGGGCGCGGTGGCAAGGTAGAACAGGCGATTCCCCTTGGTGCCGCGCGTCTCGTCGATCTCTTTCATCAAGGCATCCAGCGACTGGTACCCCTTGGGATCGTGAAACTCGGCTTGGTGATAGAACAACCCCTGAGAAAAATCATCCCAACGGTCGCTGTCGCCCGGCTTGTTGCGAGAGAATTCATGCACGGCTTCGCGGATCTCGGTACGAAATTGTTCGTTCGTCTTCTCCCGGCGCGCAAAACCGACGACGCTGAATGCTTTGGGCAGTTTGGCATCGCAGTATAGATCGAACAGTGCGGGCAGGAGCTTGCGATGTGTCAGATCCCCGGTCGCACCAAAGATGACGAGTATATTCGGATCGGGCGTCTTTTGCGTGGACATGCCCACGCGGAGTGGAACAATCTTGCTTTTTTCCTCAGTGATCATAACCATATTCCTTATGAGGTGCTTTATCGCCGTTTCTTTGCCGCCCGCGCCTTGGTCGCGCGAATTGCTTTCGTTGATTTGGCGGAGTGGGTCTTTGCTTTCTTCGCCGTGCGCGACTTGACCGGCTTGCGGACAGTGGGGGCTGGGCGCTGGCGGGCTTTGCGTTCTGGGTGGAGCGCGCCCTGAACTGCGGCGGCGACCTCCTCGAGCCGGGCGCCGCGTTTCATGTGGATCTGTAACGCGCGCCGCCCATGCGTTTCCAGGGCTTGCCAGTCGCCGATGGCTTGAGCATGCTTGAGCGCGCCAAAGGTATAGTTCTCGCCCGGGACCGGCACGTCGACGGCATCTTCGCCGGTGATTTGGAGCGCGAGCACCGTGTTCGGTCCACCCTTGTGCAATTGTCCCGTCGAGTGCAAAAAGCGCGGCCCATAACCCAACGTGGTGGCGACCTTGAGGGTATCCCGAACGGCAATCCGAATTTCTTCGAACACGGCATCACTCTTGTCCGTCTGCTCCACGTACGCCATCAGCGAGATGTAATCGCGCGGCTTGGCCAGCTTGAAAAAGGCGGCGAGATTTTCACGCAAGCTATTAGCTCCCTCTGCCTGCGCGGACCACCGGACAGCAAACTTGCCACTTTCCCATGCGGGCGCATCGGTAGAGAATTTTCCTTCGGCTTGATACGCCTGCAAGACTCTCTTGGTATTGTCCTTTGACTCTTGCACGTTCGGCTGGTCAAAGGGGTTGATGCCGATCAGGGCGCCCGCCACGGCAATCGCAAATTCCCACCGGAAGAATTCGGCGCCGATGGCGTTCTTATCGTCCATCTCCAAGCGGACAACCGGCTGGCCTGCCTTTTCCAGCGCTTCTACCTTTTTGTCCAGGGTCCCAGTGCGGTCTGTCCTCATGCGCAAGTACACAAAAACGCGATCATCGCCATACACGGCGGGCCCCCGGACCGGCTCGTTGGCAACCGGCACCAGACCTTTGCCTTCCTTTCCGGTTGACTCGGCAATCAATTGCTCCGCCCAGAGACCAAAGGAAGCCAGTCCCGGCGACGTAATGATCGTAATCTTGTCGCGTCCGCGTTGTGCCAGCGCTCCAAAAATGACCCCCAGCCAGACGCCGGCATTCTCCCGCGCGGGCACCGAGGATGCGCACGCCTCCGCCATCTCCTCCGCGGTGCTCAGCACCGCTTTGAGATCGATGCCCATCGTCGCGGCGGGGACAAGCCCAAAATAGGAGAGGGCAGAGTAGCGCCCCCCGATGTCGACCGGATTCAGAAATACCCGGCGGAAACCGTTATCTTTTGCCGTCTGTGCCAGGCTCGTGCCGGGGTCCGTGATCGCGATAAAATTCTCGCCGGCGCGATTGCCCTTGACAGCGCGTACCTTGTCGCCAAAGAATTTGTAATGGTCCGTCGTTTCGAGAGTACCGCCCGATTTGCTGGCGATGATGAAGAGCGTTTTGGCGACATCGATCTTTTTCTCAACTTTGAGGATCGTCGCGGGGTCGGTTGTGTCGAGCACGTAGAGCGATGGATAGCCGCGCGCGCTGCCGAATGTCTTTTCGAATACCTCGACGCAGAGACTGCTGCCGCCCATTCCGCACAGCACAACGGACTTGAATCCCGCGTCCTTGATCTCGTTGCCGAACCGGTCCAGGTCTGCCACCTGCTCCTGCATCTGCTTGACGACGGTCAGCCACCCCAGCCAGTCCTCGATCTCGGCCCTGTGTTCCCGATCCCGTTTCCATAGAGTGGGGTCCTTCTCCCAGACCCGTCCAGCCACGTGGTCCCGGTCGGCGGAATCGAGCGCGGCGTCGATCTCGCCCTGATGAACGCCGAGACTCGCGGCCATGTGCTTGTCCTGCCCCGCGGCCATCGCTTGCCGCTTGGTGTCTATCACCTCCAGCAGTTGGGTCAGCGAGTCGTCGAATTTGACCACGCCTTCTTCCAAAACCTTGCGCGTTATCTCGTCGAGACTAAGGCCGACCTCTTGCATGGTCCGAAAAACGCGCTGCATCCCCTCGAGGTCTTGATCGATAGTCACGCTCGGATGTCCGTGATCGCGAAAAGCCTGGATGGTTTCGAGCGGGAGCGTATTGATGGTGTCGGGACCGATGAGCGCGTCGACGTAGAGGGTGTCGGGATAGTGCGGATTTTTGGTGCTCGTGCTCGCCCACAAGGGCCGCTGAACGCGTGCGTTCCCTTTGTCTTTCAGGGCGATAAAGCGCGGGTCGTTAAAAATTACCTTGAACCGCTGGTACGCCATCTTGGCGTTCGCAATCGCCACCTTGCCGCCGAGGGATTCGAGCCTGGCATTCAGCGCCGGGTCGCTGCTCCCGCGCAATCTCTCATCAATCATCTTGTCCGCCAGTGTGTCGATGCGGCTCACAAAAAAACTTGCCACGGACGCGATGTGGTTGATCGGCTTGCCCTCACGGAGACGGCGCTCGAGCGCGCGAATATAGGCCCACGCCACATCTTCATACGCCTGGACGGCAAAGAGCAGCGTGATGTTGACGTTGACGCCTTCGTACAGGCACTGCTCGATGGCGGGAGTGCCCTCGGGTGTTCCGGGGATCTTGATCATTACGTTGGGGCGGTTTACGGCGCGGAAAAAGCGCTTGGCTTCGGCGATCGTTCCCTGTGTATCGTAGGCCAGCCTGGGGGATACCTCGATGCTGACGAATCCGTCGGCACCGTTAGTCCTATCATAAACGGGACGGAAAACGTCGCACGCCATCCGCACGTCTTCGACGGCGATGGTTTCATAAATGTCCAACGAGGGCTTGGTCTGCCGCACCTGTTCTCGAATCGTATCGTCATAGTCGGAACTGCCGCTGATCGCTTTCTCGAATATCGTCGGGTTAGCGGTCTCACC
>JBLMXX010000468.1:0-4221 GCA_050257995.1 Acidobacteriota bacterium
GCTTTGAGCAGGGCGGTCGTGAAACTCCCGGATGAACCCAGACCGGTCCCCGATGGGATGTCCGCCATGCTCGTGATTTCGAGGTGCGGGACGTCGACCCCGGTCAGCCGCAGCGCCTCACGCAGGATGGGATGCTGGACCTCTTCGACCGACTTGACGCGCTCCAGCTTGGAATACTTTAAGATCAATTCCTGCGCAAAGGTGCGGTGCAGGGTAATATAGACGTATTTGTCGATTGCCGCCGCAATCACAAAGCCGCTGTGCTCGCTGTAATAGGAGGGCAGGTCCGTCCCACCTCCTCCAAGCGAGACCCGCAGAGGGCTGCGCGTAATGATCATAGTCCTGACTCTTTGTAAACCCGCCCGACAATGGCCAGGGCGGCGTGCGCGTCGTGCAGATTTGCCGCCGGCTGCCGGTTCAAACGAATGTCTTCCAGAAACTCGGCAAACTCGACCTCCCATGAATCATCCGCCATCGGGTATTCCCAAATGGTCGTCTCCGGCGGTCCCATCGGCGGTAGCATGCGGTAATAGCGCAGGCGCTCGACGCCATAACTGCCGCCCAGTCCTTCGATCTCCAGCTTGGCATCCCGCCCAAAGATTTCGAACGAGAACAAATTCTTCCACTCGGTCCAACTGGCGTGCAGAAAAGCGACCTGCTGCTGCGCCGTTCTCAACAGCATAAAGCCGTTGTCTTCCGCCGGCGTATCCCAGTAAAAAGTGTGGGCGAAACCTTCCACTGCGGAGAAATCGCCGAGAAACCAGCGCGCCAGGTCGATCAGGTGGATGCCCTGGTCGACGAGTTCACCCCCGCCGGAAACCTCGGGCCGAGCGCGCCACTCTTTATCGTATCCCGGTCGCCCGCCGTGCCCGTAACGCGCCCGGATGTACATGAGCGGACCCGCCACCCCCTCTTCAAACAACTCCCTCGCCTTGCGAAAGGCGCGGTGGTAGCGATGGTTGAATCCGACGCGCACGAGAACGTTGTGCGCTTGCGCCGCGCGCAGGACGGGTTCCAGTTCCGCGGCATTGCGCGCCGCCGGCTTTTCGACCAGCACTGGTTTGCCCGCATTTATCGCCGCCAACGTCACCGGCGCCAGCCCGTCGTGCGTCGTCGCGACGACGACGACGTCCACGTCGCGCCGCTCGACGAGCGCTCGCCAGTCCGGTACCGCTTCCGTGCCCGGCGTTGTCCGCGCAAGCGCGACCGCGCGCTCCGGCACTACGTCGGCGCAGGCGCGCAGCGCGCACGGGCCCAGCGCCCTCGCCCGCTTTTGCCCGATCAAGCCACAGCCGACGATGCCCGCGTTCATACTATTCCCAATGGTAGCCCCGGTCCTGAGGCACGATGCGGCGCAGAGTATAGATATCCGACTCTTTCAACTCGTCCATATGCTCGGGGAGTTTCTGCCAGGGGTCCCATTTCGCACTCAGCAATCTTCCCGTAATCCCATCCCCGCGCGATCCGGCGAGGTAAACACATAGTTCCGCCGCGCGCGTGGGCAGTCCTTTGTCGAGAGCCAATCTTGTCGCGCGGGCATACTCGTCATTGCCTGCCTTTTCAGCCCCCGCCTGCAGTACCGCCCGGTTCATTTCGGTGTTCATCGCGCCCGGTGCGATGCAGTTGACCTGGACATTCCGGTCCTTGACTTCGAGCGCCAGCGTTTCGCTAAACCGTACGAGCGCCGCTTTGGCGGTCGCGTAGGCGGAAAAATATGGACGCGGCGCGGTCGCGCCTCCACCCGACAGGTTGAGGACCTTGCCTCCGCCGCGTTCGATCATCCAGGGGACTAGCGCGCGGCACAATGCGACCGGAGCCAGGAGGTTGACCCGCAGCGCCGTCTGCCACTCGGTCCAATCGTTCTCCCATGCTCTGCCGACGGGTCCGAGCACCGCGGCATTATTGACGAGGACATCCACCCGGTCCCAATGCCTGCGGCATTCGTCCACGATCATTTTCACGGCGTCCGGCGATCGAAGGTCGACGACGACCACGTGAGCCGTTTGCCCCGCTCGAGCCGTCTGCATCAACTCGGCTTGCAGTTCGCTCAGCGGTGTGGCGGACCTTGCCGCCAAAAGCACGCTCGCCCCGGCGCGCCACAGCGCACCCGCGATCTCGCGACCCAGCCCGCGCGAGGCGCCGGTGACAAGCACATTTTTGCCGCTCAGAGCATCGTTCATGTGCGCCGTTCCAGGATCCAGGGATTCTGCCGGAGGTATTGCAGGGTCCGCAGGATGCCCTCCCGAATGGTCAGTTGGGGGCGCCATCCCAGCGCCCGCATCCGCGAACAATCCAGAAAGATAAAAGGACTGTCCCCGATCCACCCGCGCTCGCCGCCCGCGTACTCCCGGCGCGGCGCGACCTGCAGTGCTTCACAGATCCAGCCGATCGAGTCATCCACGTGGCAGTACTCATCCGTGCCCAGGTTGAGGATGTTGACCTTCGCCGGCGCGTTTTCGATCGCCAGCAGGATGGCATCGATGCAATCCTGGACATAGAGATAGGACTTGCGCTGTTTGCCGTTTCCCTGGATCGCCAGAGTTTCCGGATGATGGCACAGTTGCTTGTAAAAGTCAAAAACATGCCCGTGCGTATACCGCTCGCCCAAGATGGAGACAAAGCGCAAGATATACGCCTGAAAATCATACCCTTCGCAGTACGCCTGGATCAATCCTTCCGCCGCCAGCTTGGACGCGCCGTACAGGGAGGTCTGAATGGGAAAGGGGGCGTCTTCGGGAGTGGGAAAGACATTAGGCTCGCCGTAGATTGAGCCGGTGGAAGGGAAGACGATGCGGCGGACGCCGTTCTCGCGCATCGCCTCCAGGACGTTGAACGTCGCCAGCGTATTCTGGTCCAGGTCTTTGCGCGGGTGCAACGTGCCAAAGCGCACGTCGGCGTTGGCGGCGAAATGAAAGACGAGATCGGCGCCGCGCACGCTCTCTTTCAACTGTTCCGCATTGAGCGTATCGCCGCGCACGAATTGAAAATGCGGCGATGAGCGCGCGTCCCGCAGAAACTCGCTTTGACCCGTCGAGAGATTGTCGTACCCGGTGACTGCATGCCCTTGCTCGAGCAACCGGTCGACCAGGTGACTGCCGATAAAACCGGCACAGCCGGTCACGAAACAACGCACCTTATTCTCTCCTCGACGATTCCACTGGCCGCGCGGATCCAAAACGGATCCTGAAAATATCGATCACGTTGCGCAAGTTCCCACCCAGAAGGACGAGGCGGCTGTCTCCATCGTCCCGCCAGCGAATCGGGACCTGGGCGATCCGATAGCCCGCCTTTTGCGCGAGATAAAGTATCTCAACGTCGAACATATAGCCGTCGATCCTCTGGCGGCTAAAGAGGTCGAGCGCGGCGCGGCGCTGAAAGAACTTGAACCCGCACTGGGTATCCACGATCCCCGGTAGTCCGACGACGGTGTGCATGAAAACGCTGAACCCGCGCGACCCCCACTGGCGGTAGAGCGGCTGCCGCCGCTCGATCCTGGACTCGCGCAGAGCGCGCGAGCCGATCACGACCTCGTATCCCTGTGCCAGCCACGGCTCGAACTTGTCGAACTCGTCGATCGGCGTCTTGTTATCGGCGTCGACAAAGCCGATCACCTCTCCCCGCGCCATGGCGACCGCCTGCCGGATGCCGCGACCCTTGCCGCGGCGTTCCACCGAGCCCACGACTTGCAGTCCCATGCCCGACGCCAGTTCGCGCGTGCCGTCGTCTCCATCCGCGGCGACGATGATCTCGCAGGCTTGCCCACGACGTTCGAAATACGTTTGGGCTTCTCCGATGGTCCGGGCGATTCGCTGGACTTCGTTGAAAGCCGGGATGATCAGACTGACCGGAAGGGAGGCAGAGGTCGAGGTCGCGGGTGAAATGTGTTGCTCGGTAAGCATATCCAATCCGCCGCATTATATCTTGATATTCCGAGAAACAAAAATCTGGGACGGTCTCAAAACCGTCCCAGATTTTCAAACCGGACTGGCTCGCGCAATTACGGCGTGTTGATCGCGGCGACGACTTGCTGCTGGTGGAAGAATGGGTTTTCTCCGCCGTAGTTAAAGGTCGAAACGGACGTTACGTACGTATGGCCGCCTCCGGAGATAATGCCAAAATAGTCGCCGATGAAGGTGCGGTGGGAGAGGATCGACCCCGGGTGCATTGCGGAGAGCTGCGGGTCCCATGTATGCGCCGAAAGCCGGATGTTGTGATTGATGG
>JBLMXX010000469.1:0-3766 GCA_050257995.1 Acidobacteriota bacterium
GTGCTGTCGGGCGGAGTGGGTACCTGGAACCAAGCGCTCGACGGGGCGTTCGCGTTCAAGACACTCGTCGCGCCCAACTCGGCCTTGCAGGTTGTCCACATCACCAACCCGGTCGCCAACCTCAACCTGGCAGAGACATTCCTCGCGGGCGCGCAGGCGACGTCCCAGGGCAGGGCGCGGCTGGCACTGGTCGCCGCGTTTGGGGACATCCCCGGCTGGTTTAACCCGATCAAGCCGGAGCCGGCGGCAACCGATTATGCAACGCGCGAGCAGAACCAATTCCTGTGGTCGCAGCAAATCGATTTTCCCTTTGCATTCGCCTTCCGCGCCGAACTGGAATTTCGCGCCGGCGGCAATCCTTCGTGGAACACCGGGGTCAACTATGAGAAACAGCTCGAGCGCTCGATCAACCGTGACGAGGTGATCGCGCTGTACGCGCAAGCCGGGCTCGATCTGAACCAGGACCTCGCCACGCTGGCGAACGCGCCGCGCATCTCCGCCGACCCCGGCGCGGTGAATTACCTGGTGCAAAACATTATCTTCGACGGCGAGATCGAGATCCCGGTCCTCACGCTGCATACTACGGGCGACGGTCTCGTGGCGGTCGAGAACGAGCAAGCGTACGCGAGCGTGGTCCGCGCGGAGGGCAACAATCCCCTCTTGCGCGAGACGTTTGTGCACCGCGCGGGACACTGCGCCTTTACGCCCGCCGAGACCATCACCGCGCTGCGGCACCTGGTCCGCCGTCTCGACACCGGCAAGTGGGGCGAAACCGACGCGGCGGTCCTGGACGGCGAGGCGGCGACACTCGGTCCGCTCAACGTGCTTCCGCCGTCGTTCATAGATTTCGAGTCGCCTCCCTTCCTGCGTCCCTTTGACGCCCGGACACTGGATAAACAATCGGCGAATTTCGAGATCAGTCCCTGGCTTACTTTAACGGGGATGGCGCTCCCGCGGTGGGACGTCCTTCGTCTTCCGCTCGCCGCATATAGCGAGAGTTAAGAGCCAGACGCGGGCTTGCGCGCGTCCTCGTGCGCTTTGCGAAAATAGAACGGGGCTGTCCAGAACGAAGGTTTGGGCAGCCCCTGGTTTGTTGAATAGGTTATACGTGTGAAGGCTGGACAAAGGGGGCGCTGTAATGACGCCTGATACGATTATCATCGGCGCCGGGCCGGCTGGGCTCGCGGTGGCGGCCTGCCTCAAACGAGCTGCTGTCCCCGCTCTCATCCTGGAGCAGGGCGACAAGGTCGGAGCGACTTGGCACCGGCATTACGACCGGCTCCACTTACATACCGATAAAGCGCACTCTGCACTCCCCTTTGTTCCCTTTCCCAGGGCTTGTCCGCGTTACCCGTCACGTTTGCAGGTGATCGATTACCTCGAGATGTATGCTCGGCAATTTCAAATAGAGCCCCGGTTCGGTCAACAGGTCGTCGCGGCGCGCCCTGCCGATGGTGTTTGGCAAGTCCAGACCCAGGACGCGCACTACCAGGCGCTGAATCTCGTGATCGCCACCGGCTACAACCGGGAACCTTACTTTCCCAGTTGGCCTGGACAGGCCTCCTTCCACGGCACCCTGCTGCATAGTTCCCAGTATCGAACGGGTGAACCCTTCAAGCACCAGACGGTGTTAGTGGTCGGGTTCGGCAACTCGGGAGGTGAGATTGCCATCGACTTGTGGGAGCAGGGTGCGCAACCGAGCCTGGCCGTCCACAGTCCCGTGAATGTGATCCCCCGCGAGTTGTTTGGCATTCCAATCCTCGCGATTAGCATCGTACAAAGTAAACTTCCGCCGCGAGCGGCGGATGCCTTGAACGCCCCGATCTTGCGCGCCGTCGTAGGCGACCTCACGCGGTATGGGCTGCGCCAGTTACCGCATGGGCCGCTGACCCAGATTCACCGCGACGGACGTGTTCCGCTCATCGATGTCGGCACGATCCGGTTGATCAAGCGCGGTCAGATCATCGTTTGTCCGGGGATCGAAAGGTTCACGGAAGAGGGCGTCATCTTCACCGATGGAAACCAACGGAAATTCGATGCCGTGATCCTGGCGACCGGCTATCGCCCACGGGTCAACGCGTTCTTGGAGGGGACCCCGGCGACATACGACGAAAATGGCACGCCCACGTCGAGCGGGCAAGAGGCGCCGATGCCCGGGCTGTATTTCTGTGGGTATTACGTCTCGCCGACCGGAATGCTGCGCGAGATTGCACTGGAGGCACGGCGAATTAGCGCCGCGATCGCACGGAAACGCGTAACGGCGGCTTGAAACACGCGATGAGTTTCGGTACCCTTGCTTGTCACCATACAGTTCTCCGATGTACCTTCATCCTTCTTTGGCAAGGATTTGACGGATTTGCTCCAGCAAGGTTGGCACCTGATTTTGGACCAGATCCCACAGAACCGTTTCGTTCAAGCCAAAATAACCGTGTGCGATCACATCGCGCAAGCCTCCAATGCGCCGCCAATCCACTGCCGGGTACCTGGCTCGGATGGAATCCGGCACATGTTTGGCGGCTTCGCCGATGATCTCGAGATTGAGCACCACCGCATCGAAGGTTTTATTGTCACGCGTAAACTCGTCAAAGCTCGAGCCGCGCGTATATTCCAGTATTTTTTCGGCGGAGGACTCGATATCGTCCAGGTACAGGCGATAATCACGCGACACGGAGCGCCTCACTTTGCACGCGCGTACGGATGCGCGGCTTGAGCGTATCGGGCGTGCCGAGGTCTACCCGGCAGCCCAGCAATTCCTCCAAGTAGAATTTAAGATCCATATAGCGCTGAAACGTCGGCGGCGGATCAAACTCGACCAGGATATCCACGTCGCTGTCGGGGCGCGCCTCATCGCGCGCGACCGAGCCGAACACCGCCAGCGACTTGATGCCGAATGTGTTCACTTGAGCGCGATGCTCACGCAAGATTTTCATAACTTGATCGCGGCGCATAGCAAAATTCCTTTCCGGGTTCACTTACGCCACTGATTATACTATAAAAGCGATGCAGGCAGAAGGCGAAGATCGCTTACAAGCCGCTAAAATACTGCTTTATTTTGCTTGCCATCAAGGTGGAGAAAGTTGGGCAACGCGCGCGCGTTCCGCTTCGCGAGCCAGCCCGCTCTCTCGAAACTGGATTTCCGCCTTTTCAAGATGCTCGCGAGCGCGCCCAATGTCCCCGCGGTCGCGACAGAGAATGCCCCAGGCAGCCCGCGTGCGCGCGGCCTCTAGCCGTGCGTCGCCGGATTCAAAGAACTGCAGACTGGTAGCGAAATGGGACTCGGCTTCGTCCCCGCGCTCACTCTGCGCCGCGAGCGCCTGCCCTGCTACCCGGTGTCCAAGCCCTTGCGAGAAAATGCTCCCAATGGATTCCGCGTACTGAATCGCTCCGCCGGCGAGGGTGAGGGCTTGCTCAACCTGACCCGCGTTGAGTGCGAGTTCTGCTTCGGCGGCGCGAAAAACATCCCAATAGACCAGGGGACCGCCGAGTTTCTCTATAGTGTCTTGCGCGAGGGCAAAAGACGTACGGGCGGCATCGTGCTCGCCTCGCCAACTCTGAGCGCAGGCGCGAAACCCGTCCCCGGCGTAGATGAGCAACCGGTCGCCTGCCCGGCTCGCCGCATCCATCGCGGCGCTGCTGGATTCGAGTAAAGCATCCGCGTCGCCACCCATCCAGTACATATGACATAGCAGCATCCAACCCAGCGCTACGACGGTGGAAAGATTGGCTTGCGCGGCCCGGTCACGCGTCCGCCGCGTCTGTTCCAGCC
>JBLMXX010000470.1:0-10456 GCA_050257995.1 Acidobacteriota bacterium
CGCTTCGTCGGGCAATCGGCGATAAATGGGGGATTGCGCACACACTCCAAAATTTCGGTTTGTTAGCAGAAAGACGGGGAGATTACGCTGGAGCCAAAGCCATCTATGAGCAGGTACTCGAGTTGTCCGAAGAACTAGGGGACGAGCGCATGATTGCACGTCGCCTGGCTGATTTGGGTGGCATTGCTTACACTCAGGGCGATTTGAGGCGAGCCGATACCATGCTGCGACGCGCGGTGTCTGCGTTGCGGGACATGGGGGAGAAATTTTCACTGTTCGAATCTCTAGTGCGCTATGTGCAGGTCATGGTGGCGGAAGGTCAACCTGATCGTGCGGCTTTGACGATCGGCGCGATGAAGTTCGCGCTGGAAGAATTGGGGATGCAATTATCGAACGCAGGTCGAGCAAATTTGGAGAAAACCATTGATATCATTCGTCGCCAACTAGGCGAAGATGAGCTCGCGGGCGCGCTTGGCAAAGGGCGCTCCATGTCACTGGAGCAAGTTATCGACTTTGTGCTCGCCGAAAGCCAAAGCCCCGATGGGTCCGACGCGCCAGCCTCTGCGGTTTCACCGCGCCAGGTCGCGAAAGCAAAATTCGGCGGATTGACCACGCGCGAACGGGAGGTTGCCGCGCTGATCGGACAAGGCAAATCGAACCGTGAAATTGCCGAGCAGCTTGTGCTGGCTGAGCGTACCATTGAAGGACACGTCGGCAACATTCTCGGCAAACTGGGCTTTACGTCCCGCACACAAATCGCGATATGGGCCACGCAAAAGGACTTGGAGCGAAACGACACCCAAGTCTAGCATTAAAGGAAGAAAAACGGAAAATCCGCATAGCCCTGTGGATTTTTTTATTTCCGCGTACCAGGCGTGAAAAACCCGGTACGCGTTTTACCAAAACCAGGTGTTTTCCACGTTATTTTACTCTCGCACTTGTGTTTTAATTGAAGCAGTGATCGAAACGAGACTGGCTAGTCCAACAGTCGGGAAAAAGCTCTTGGAAAGGAGAAACTTATGATAACGACAACTTTAACCCCGGAACTGCAGGCCCTCAAAGCGAAACTCAAGGCGACCTGGATGTCGGGTGACTTTGAGCAGATCGCCAAATCGTATGCTCCGGGCGCCGCAGAATTTGTAGAGCGCTTGCACCTACAGCCCGGCGAGCGCGTCCTGGACGTGGCTTCCGGCACCGGCAACGTGGCCATCCCATCCGCAAAAACCGGTGCCAGGGTTACGGGCCAGGATATTTCGCCGAATTTGCTGGAACAAGGCCGCGCGAAAGCCCACGCGGAGGGATTGACTCTCCGCTTTGATGAGAACGACGCCGAGGCCATGCCGTATGAGGACGCGTCGTTCGATACCGTCATCACCATGTTTGGGGCGATGTTTACGCCACAGCCCAACGTCGTTGCCGCGGAACTCACCCGAACTTGTCGACCTGGCGGACGTATCGCCATGGCAAATTGGACACCCGACGGTTTTATCGGACAGATGTTCAAAATCGTGGGTAAACACGTACCCCCGGCTGCCGGCGTGCCCTCGCCGTTGCTGTGGGGCAATGAATCCATCGTGCGCGAGCGGTTCAATGGCGGCATTTCTAGTTTGCAACTCGCCCGGCGCTCGATTATGTTCAACTTTCCTTTTTCCGCACCCGAAGTTGTCGAGGCCTTCCGTCGTTACTACGGGCCTACTTTCAAAGCTTTCGAGGCTCTGGATGAAAAAGGCCAAGCGGCTCTGCGCCAGGAGTTGGAGAAACACTGGTCGGCGCACAACCAGTCCAAGAACGGTGTCACGCAAGTCGAGTCGGAATATCTGGAGGTAGTGGCGTTCCGAGCTTAGTGTGAGGCGACTGTAGTCAGGGTGCGGCTGGGAAAACAAGTGGGCATCGCCACTCCCATAAACTCCTTCATCTATTCGAGTTTGTTGCCGAGCGAGTTGAGAGCGCTCGGTCAAGTCGCAGTCCAAGTTGATGACTTACTCGGCCAAATACACTTACACGGACTGTGGCAGAAAGACCGGATGTTGCATTCAAGAACACCTGCATCGCCTCAATGAACTCGATGCTCACAACGCGCCCATTAGCGATCCACGGCGGCTCTTGGGAGAAAGAGCGAGATAGTTAATGTTATGGGATGCTTCGGGTTTTCAGTTTGCCCCTTGACAGCTAGCTCGAAAACGTGGAGAATACCCCGCAAGTCCGACTAAAACCTTGCCTTGGTCTCACCCCATTGTGAGGTTCGCTTCTGCGCCCTCGATTCTGTCGGGGTGCCCTATCGTTAGAAAGTGTTGACCGCGGCATGCTGATTGTCTGGCCACTCCTCTCAGCTAATCGCGGAGCTGGCGCACACCGGGACTGACCAGTCCTGGATGGGTTGCGCCAGGTTTTGTTTTGTGGCGGAAATCACGCCGATTTTGGTGATGGCCTGCGGGCCAGCGCCCATCGATCAACTGAATGATCACCAGGAGGCAATGAAAGCATGTAGTCCAATTAACCGATCCGAGACCAAAAGCCCCAAACCTAATGAGGAGTAGCAACAATGAAACATTTGTTGAGATTTATAGGATTACTGGTCCTGCTGACTGTTGTTCTCGCGGCAACAGGTGCGCTGGCGACCAGTGGCGCTGCGGCCGCGGCGCCTGACGTTGTGAGCATGGCTGCCGGTGTCCCGGACTTTGGCCCGAACGTGATGGTCTTTGACCCCGGCATGTCGACGAGTCAGATCCAAGCCGCGGTCAACGCCATCGCCAGCCAGCAGGTCTCGAACCAGTTCGGGACTCAGCGCTACGCATTGCTCTTCAAGCCCGGCAGCTATGGATCGGCTACCGCCCCTCTCAACTTTCAGCTCGGCTACTATACCGCCGTGGCGGGCCTCGGCCTCTCCCCAAACGACGTCGTCATCAACGGGTCCATCTACGTACGCAACCAGTGCTTCGGCGCCAACAACTGTACTGCGCTCGTGAACTTCTGGCGCTCGCTTTCCAACCTGACCATCCACGTGACCACCCCGAACTTTGGCTGTTACAGCGGCGAATTCTGGGCTGTGTCGCAGGCCGCGCCCATGCGGCGGGTCAATGTCACCGGCGGCAACGTCACGCTCATGGATTATTGCACCGGTCCGTCGTATGCGAGTGGTGGCTTTATTGCCGATTCGCAGTTCGCCGGTGGCACGGTCATCAACGGCTCACAGCAGCAGTGGCTGGTCAGGAACAGCAAGCTCGATGGCTGGACAAATGGTGTCTGGAACCAGGTGTTCTCAGGGGTCGTGGGTGCGCCCGCCCAGTGTTTCCCCGCCCAGGCATCATGCGGCGGCCCGTACACCACGCTCACGACCAGTCCTGTGACACGAGAGGCGCCCTATCTGTACGTAGACTCCAGTGGACACTACAATGTCTTTGTCCCCTCGGTGCAGCGCGACTCGGTGGGTACGACATGGGCCGGCGGCGCGACGCCCGGCTTGTCCATCCCAATTGTCAAGTTCTTCATTGCCAAGCCGACGGACACCGTGGCGACAATCAATAAAGCATTAGGTTCCGGCATGAACCTGATATTGACCCCGGGCATTTATCACCTGGACCAGAGCATTGAGGTCACGCGCCCCGATAGCGTGGTGCTCGGTCTCGGTTTCCCGACTCTGATCCCGGAAAACGGAATCGTGTCAATGACCGTCGCCCGTGCGAAGGGGATCATGATCTCGGGGATGCTATTCGACGCAGGTGCAAAGAACTCTCCGGCGCTACTACAGGTCGGAAGCGGCCACGCGCGGAGTGATCTTGAAGCCTCCGACCCGACGGCTCTTCACGATGTGTTCTTCCGTATCGGCGGCGCGACCCCAGGCAAGGCCACCACCAGCCTCGTCGTGAACAGCGACAACGTCCTGATGGACGACATCTGGGCGTGGCGGGCCGACCATGGCAACGGTGTGGGCTGGAACAACAACACTGCCGACACCGGCGTCATCGTCAACGGTGATGGCGTGACTGCCTACGGCCTCTTTGTCGAGCACTATCAAAAGTACGAGGTAATCTGGAATGGGAATGGCGGCACGGACATCTTCTTCCAGAACGAGATGCCCTATGACCCGCCCAGCCAGGCGGCGTGGATGGAGGCTCCCGGCGTCGACGGCTGGGCGGCCTTCAAGGTTGCCAGCAGTGTCACCAGCTTCCGCGGATACGGTATGGGAAGCTACAGCTTCTTCAACCAGGGCGTTAACATTTTCGCCGCGCACGCGTTTGAGGTCCCTGTCACCCTCCCGGCATCAAGCCTCCATGATCTGCTCACGATCTTCCTCAGCACGGCCGGATTCGGTGGCATCCAACACGTGGTCAACGACACAGGTGGGTCGTCGACGATCGCCAATCCGGATGTCCCGGTCACCGTGGTGAGCTACCCATAGTGGAAGTTGAGACGTAGGAGCCGAGAAAGTCAGCTCCGAACTGCAAAGAATATCCGATAACTGAGAGCGCTTTGAGAAATTGGCGCATGCCGTAGACAAAAGGAGGAGAATACAATATAATCCTTTTGCCCGGTTCTAAAGGGAGGAGACGTGTTGCCCTCCCCGGGCGATGTTTAAGTTGAATGCCGGTCGCGAGTGGCTGGCAAGTGGCCTCTATTGACAGGACGAATCGTTGTAGCAAATCCTACCGACTTGGTCTAGAGCTCTATTCTAGATGCAGGTCGGTTTTTTATTGGGACGATTGAGGTAACGCATGAGCAAACGCGAAGAGCTCGAACGCGCGATGGCGGCGTTGGACGGACAGTGCACCGCCCTGGGCGATGCGGCGGTCGAAGCCGCCCTGGTCGGACAAAGACAAAAACCGACCGCACTGGATGAGGTTAGACCCGCGAACTCTCCACGGGCGGGCGAGCGCCGCGTCGTCACCTTCCTCTGCCTGTTGAAAAAGTCCGATTTGGCGAGAGCCCGTGTTCTGTGGCAGACTAACCCGAGTCGAGGTTGACATGATAGCCTAGTGCTCATTCACAAAAGTGAATCTCACATCTGAAAGACTGTTTCGGTCGGCGCTCGCTGCAATTGCCTTTCGCGCCCCATTATCCCACAACGCGACCAGCACATGTTTGCCTGTCGCTTGGAATTGTTGGAGCAACTCCTCCAAGCCGTCCCGCTGGGGACCGCAGGATTGCCGGTCTTGTGGGCATACCAATTGAACATGCAATCCCATTCCCGCCGCAATCTCATGAACCATGCATCCTTCCTAGGCGAGGTGCAGAATTGTAGCCCTGCGGGCGACAGAGAAATGGCTCGCCCGTTGCCAAGAACGCAATTTCCTGATATGCTGGCGGCAGTGGAAGCGGGCGTACGTTGGGTAGCAGCAAACCCAATGCTTGCTCCCTTCTCCGATCTATTGCAGGTGGGGTCACCGGCCCCACTTTCGTGAACGAGCACTAGAAAGGCACGTGCGATGGCCAAGCCGCTCCTCGCCCGCATTCTCTCCTTCCTCGCCCACATTGGCGTGAGTGCTGAAGATACGGATGACATTCGCCTGCAAAAGGCGCTCCTCGTCTTTTCCGCCCTGATGATGTCTACCTTGGGCGTTGGTTGGGGACTGCTCTACGTCCTGCTCGGGAATGCTCTCGCGGGCTCTATTCCGCTTTCCTATGCTGCCCTCTCCTATACCAGCGTTGTATTCTTCGCATCGAATCATCGTTACCAGGTGTTCCGCGTCAGGCAGCTGGTACTTTCTCTCCTCCTGCCCTTTCTCCTGATGCTCTCGTTGGGCGGCTTTGTCAACTCCAGCGCCGTGATCCTGTGGTCCCTGACCTGCCCGTTGGGCGCGCTCGTCTTTGCCGGTCGGCGTCAAGCAACGGTGTGGTTCCTCGCTTACCTGGCACTTATCCTTTTCAGCTTTTTCCTGGATCCCTTTGTATCTGGGCGGGATCCCCTACCGTCCTGGGTGCTGGCCGCCTTTTTCGCCCTGAACCTCAGCGGGGTCTCCATCGTTGCGTTTGTGTTGCTCCAGTATTTCGTGGGACAGCGCGATCTTTCCTTCCGCCTGTTGCATCTGGAACAGGAGAAGACGGAGAATCTCCTCTTGAATATCTTGCCGAAAGAGATTGCCGCCCAGCTCAAAGAGCGTCGGGGGATCATCGCGAACTATTACGATGAGGTCACCATTCTCTTTGCCGACCTCGTCAACTTTACACCGCTCGCCGCCGCCTTGCCGCCCACGGAAATGGTGGGGTGGCTTAATGAGGTCTTTACCTACTTTGATGAACTGATGGATCGGTATGACGTCGAGAAAATCGAGACCGTGGGTGATGAATACATGGCGGCGTGCGGCGTCCCCCGCCCTTGTCCGCACCATGCGCAACAGCTCGCGCGCGTTGCCCTTGACATGTGTACCTATGTGGAAACCCTTCCACCGCGCCGCGGTCAGCGGCTGCAACTCCGCATCGGCATGCATTCGGGGCCGATCGTCGCGGGCGTGATCGGGCGCAAGAAATTCGCCTTCGAGTGCTTCGGTGACACCGTGAACACGGCGAATCGGATGCAGTCGCATAGCCTCCCCAGCAAAATCCAGATCACGCGCGAGACCTATGAGCGGCTCAGGGATGACTTCCTGTGCGAACCGCGCGGCAAGGTCTGGATCAAAGGCAAGGGCGAAATGGAGACTTGGTTCCTGATCGGAAGGCGAGTAGCGGCAATGGGTGAGAAATCCGCCTGAATTGGTCAGACGATCAGCTACTGGCCGTTTCAGCAATTATTGCGCGGCTGGGCGGGCATCGTTGAAGAGGATGACGCGGAGGCGGCGTGGCATAAGCTGGAAACCGCCGTTCGCGCGGTCTGCCTCGACGAGACTATCGCCTATCTCCCTTTCCTCGCCAGCCTCCTGGCCCTGGAGATGTCTCCATAACATTAACCCCCTCACCCAGATGGGCCCTTCCTGTGTCTGACGCCGGTCAGTCGGCCAGCAAATTGGTGAAAATCGACACCTAGGCATGCCCATAAGGGACACGTGGTGACGTTCAGGTATTTGCGGTGTCGTGTTACCAAGTGCGAATGAATGTTACGAGGTCTGTCATCTGATCGCCCGTCAGTGTCTTTCCAAAGCCGGGCATAGCCGTACCGGGCAGGCCCTTGTTGATGAACCCGGTGAGGGTGGCTGGGTCCAATCCACGCGCCACGTCTTTTAGCGCGACGTGGGTCAGTGGGGCTCCTGCACCCTTCGCACCATGGCACGTCCGGCAATAGACGTCAAAGAGCCCCTCGCCGCGTGCCGCTCCCTCTGCGTTCACTGCGATCCCGGTCAATGTGGAGGGCGGTACTTTATGATCCACCTTTGGCAATGTGCGCAGATAGCGCCAGACCGCTTTAAGGTCATCGTCGGTCCAACGACTGTAGGAGGGCCAGGGCATAAAGGGGAGCATGACCGTACCATCCGGGCGTTGTCCGGTGCGCATCGCGGTCATGAACTGTTCTTCGGTCCACTGACCGATCCCGGTCGCCGCGTCCGGCGTGAGATTGGAGGCACTGGCGCTGATCCCTTCCTCCGTGATAGGGGCAAGCGCGCCGGCGAGGGGACGCGTGAAATCCAGTTCGCCGGTATTCATGTTGCGCGGCATGTGACATTCCGCACAGCCCGAGGTGCGCCAGGCAAGGTACTCGCCGTACTCGGCGGTCACACCTTTCGGAGGAGCGACCACGGAGGTACTGAGGGACGTTTCGGGTTTCATAATGCCCAACGCTCCTAACGCTCGATAGGCGAAAGTGGGTTCATTCGGCGGCACTACATGGGGAACCGGTGGCAGGGAACGCATATATGCCACCAGCGCCAGTGCGTCCTCATCACTCATGCCATGGGCGAACTGGTACGGCATTACCGGCAGGATCAGGTGCCCCCGGCGGTCCACGCCCTCGCGGATCGCGCGCACCAATTCACTATCCGACCAGGCGCCAATGCCCGTTTCAACATCGGGGGTAACATTGGAGGCGTAGAACACTCCAAAGCCGGGACCCACGTTCGAGAGGTCGAACTTGCGACCGCCGGCTTGTGGCTCGTCCGCACGGTAACTCCCCTCAGCGCCGTGACAGCCCCAACACAGGTTGGAGGACTTGTACAGAAACTCGCCCCGCGCGACGGTCTGGGCATCTTTCGGCGCCGCCATCTGACGGACGGGGCGCTCCAGCGGACGATCGGCGAAGATCTGCACATAACCGACGAGCCCAATCACCAGGACGACGAGAACGCCAACGAGAATAGCGAGTCCTTTCAGAATGCGTCGCAGCCACTTGTTCATGATATCCTCCCTTCTTACTGGTTTAACTCGGCCCGCCACTCACAAAGTGGGCCAGTCAAGCTCTTAATAAACATCCTCGCGCCTGCATGTCTCGTGCGTGCTCGAGCCTTTTTAATTACGGCTTCCACACAAGCCGCGCCTGTCACATCGAAACCATGTTGGGCGAGATAAATGACGTTCGCCCCGGTGCCGCACCCCAGGTCAATGGTGCGGCATGGTTGGATGCGCCCACCTTCCACCGGCGTGTTGAAGCGCCAGCGTCGCGGTGGCCAGCAGCCCGAAAACCAGGTTGATCCAATTTGCCAGTTCCATCAGAGGCCAAAGCTCGGAACACGGCGAAGGACAAAAAGCGACCAGCGAGCCAATCGGGAGGACCAGCAGAAACAGCAGGTTGATGATGAACGCCGCGATCAGTCCGCCGCGACTCCCGCGCTGCGCGCGCAGCAGTGCCCAGGCCCAACCGCCGAAAAGGACCGTGTACAGCACTGTGCCGACCAACACCGCGCCCGTACCGTCGAGAAAATTCGAATACTCGTTCTGAAAGTCCACGAACGCCCGCCACAGTTCTGTGAGCAACGCCATCACAGACAAAGTGACCGCTCCGTCAAGAGAGGTGAACCAGCTTTTCATTTTGGGGTTTCTCCTTTGCGTGTCATGAGATACACCGCATAGCCCGGTGGTCATTTCGAATCTCAGTGAGTTGCACCGGTAGACGCTGCCATGAGGCCCACATCCTCAGAGTAGACCCACCAGATATCCCTTCCCCCGAAACCGCGCGGGTCCACCGAGTCGAAAAGGAAAATTCTGTGGTCAGGCGTCCATGTCAGGCAGCGATCGTCTCCCGGCCCATTGATCGGTGACCCCAAGTTGACCAGCGGCCCCCACTTGCCGTCGGCGTCCCGGGTCGTGATGTAGATATCGTCGCGACCATATCCACCTGCGCGGTTGCTCGTCACGAAAAGCGACCTGCCGTCAGGAGTCAGGCTCGAGTGATGCTCGTCATCTCGGCCATTGACGTACGGTCCCAGGTTCTCAGGCGCGGTCCATTGGCCGTCCACACGGCGCGAAGTCCAAATGTCGTTGCCGCCGAACCCGCCCGGCCGTGTGGAGGTCCAGAAAGCCTCGTTCCCATCCGAGGAGAGGAACAGGCAGTGGTCATGGAATGTGGAATTTACCGGCGGTTCGCCAGCGACGTCGTTGAGGTTCCGGGGTTCTGACCAGGCGCCATCGATCCGATAGCTGACATAGATGTCGTTCAAACCCAGTCCGCCAAAAAATGTGCGACCGAGTTTGCCGGTAGCCAGAGTGTTGACCACCCGAAAGACATCCATGAACGGCGCCAGGATCGGGATGCGCCACCAGGGGTCGCCTGGCCGACTGCTGGTAAAGTAGAGCTTGTCGCCGGTGGCGTTGATAACCGGTTCGACCTCTTCGAACTCGGTGCTGATCGGCGCGCCCACGCGTTGGGGCGGTGTCCATTGGCCCTCTTCCCATGTTCCCGTCAGGTATGAGACGCAGATATCGGCGTTGTAGCAGTTAAAGTACATCGTCCGACCGTCGGCGGTGAAAGTCGGCTCCGTGTCGCGGAATACAGTGTTGATGGTGGGACCCATGTTCACCGTCTGTGTCCGCACCCCGGGGTTCTGTATGCTAGCCACCTGAGCGCCGGTTGGGCCGGCGGAGGACAGGGTCGAGGCCAGCGCGCGCAAGATCAGCAGAGTCAAGGGGAGCAGCACAAGGAGAGCGGTCAGCAGCCTGAATGCCCAAGAACGGGCGGGCGGCCGGTCGGCTTGGCTCAGTGGCTCCAGGGTCTTGGATCGGCCTGCCACGCGACGCCGGATAAAGTTGTAAGCGGGTGCCAAGGCCGCCGCGGCAGCAAAACCGGCGATCATGATCCCCAAGAGACCAATCTCGAATCCGGCGATGGTGCTCCACTCGATGCCCAAGAGGGCAGCCTGCCAGGACCCGGTTCTGCCCACACCGACGATGAGCAGGCTTGCGAACATGACCAGCGCGTACATTACAGCCAGGACCGCAGTGACAGACAAACCAATCGTTTTGATGCTTGAATTTTTTCGCTTGGTAGCCATTGTCATTTTTCCCTTTCGGTCAACTGCGTTGCTTGCTAAAATTGGCGACGAACTTTACTACCCGGCGTGGTGTTGATGAGCTGCGTGTGGTCTGGTATACATGTCGC
>JBLMXX010000471.1:0-19719 GCA_050257995.1 Acidobacteriota bacterium
GGGATGAAAACGTTCTGGATCACGGACGCGGGGTCGATGGCGACCGACGTGCCCGCGGACTGGCGTGGTACGCTCGCGGATTTGGGGGCTTTGGTGGAAAGCGGCGAACTGGACGAGTGACAAGTGGTTGAATATGTTGCAGTCAAACCAACATCGGCATCACCGCGCTTGGCTTTACCGTGAACACCGGTGTCCCGGGTTTAAGTTCCCTCGCCCATTCTAGCCAATCGGTCGCAAACTCGATTCGATAGAGTCCCGTACTCTACTATTCCGTTACCAATCACCTGCGTATTCGAGATTATAAGGCTTTGTGATATTTTCTAGCCTTAGGCGCCGGAGTTCCACCAATTGGCGGATGTGGAGATTGTCATGCGCAGCCCAACAGGCGAACATCTCTCCCGCGCTGTATGCTGTTCTCAATTTGTCAATCAACTCGCCCTGGTAGTCTTTGTTGTTCTTCTTTCACGAACGCGCGACCTGATCCGAGTGTAAGTTAAGTCTAAATCTTTTCCCCAGGTCGTCCCATCTTTCGATAATTCTCCCTTGCCTATTATCGTATTGCCATCCTCGACGATGGTCCAAGTATAGCGTTGCGAGAAGTTGGGCGCATTTCTCCACCATTTCACCACATGGTCGCCGATTGCAACATCAAATTTTCTTGAAACTTTGCGCTCATCAAAGTAGAGCATGAAATACTCTCCCGTAGCATCGTCACTGCCAAAAATGGCGATGCCGACGGGGAAACCTTCTTCATCGATCTCGGCTTGCCACAAGAGAAACGCACCTCCCTCGATCCATTTGAATGAGGCGCGTCCGGATAAGGTCCTGTTCGGGCGAAGCGGATGAGTCCCAACGGTCTTCCATTCTCCAATCAACATACTGAAAGGTTCAAGTGCGGGATTGGGAACACCTGCACTCCCGAAGCGGTGCGATGCAAGTGTTTGGGCTTTATGCTTTGAATTTTTTGCCATAGTTTCCTCTTTAAGAGAACGTGGTCTCCAAGAAAAACAAATCTGACCGCCGTCGTTTGGCATGCCTGCTATGCCTTGCAATGGAATGGCGTGTAACGGTGGAGTTGAGCCGCCGCGAGGCGACACCGTACCTGCGTTCGGTGCAGGTGAGCCGAGCGGACGGATCGAACGACTTGTTATACGCTAGTGAACGGATGGTTGCCAACCTGAGTCTCGCTTGCTACCAGGCATGCCTTAGCCGAGCTGCTCGGCAAGCCCGACAATGATGCCCTCGGGGCCGCGGACGTAGCAGAGCCGATATGTGTCCTCGTACTGCACCACTTCGCCGACCAGTTCGGCGCCATGGGCGCGCAGGCGCGCGACGACGTCGTCGATGTCATCGACGGCGAACATAATGCGGCGGATCCCAAGTGCGTTCACCGGAACGTTCTCGGACCCAGTTCTGATCGCTTCCGGCGTGTGGAACTTGTCCAGCTCGATCCGTCCGTGGCCGTCCGGAGTGCGCATCAGCGCGAGGGTAGCCCGGACGTTCTGAAGGCAGATGAGACGATCTACCGAGGGACCCTCGACGGTCGTCTCGCCCTCCAACTCCATACCCAGCTCGACAAAGAACGCCTTCGCAGCCTCAAGGTCATCAACCACGATGAGAACGTTGTCCATCCGTTGAAGCGTCATATTATTCTCCAACCCTATTGCTGGTACACCCGGCAGCTTCTCAAGTGAGCCGCAAATCCGCGTAATACGCCTTACGGGGATGTTAGGCGGATTTTTTCCACTTGAATACTTTTGTCTGGAAGACAGTATAAGGCAGTACACCTAACTGTCAAGACCTTCGGCTGTTCTCTTACCACGGCCCCGCGTGCCACTCCTACGTCTTGGTCCACACCTACGCTACGCACTCATGGCGCCACCCGGCCCGCCGTATGAGGTGGAGTTCTTTTGGAGAGTAGTTTCGCAGAAAACGAAACGCGTGGCTTGTGACCACGCGCCCCGTCAGATCGTTCTCGATGTCCTACAATTTAATCAACACCGGCACCACCGTCCGGCGCAGGAATGCGTGATGGTCGGGAACAAAGTCCAGATGGACATTCTGCCGGCACGTCGCGCAGGGATGAAAACGTTCTGGATCACGGACGCGGGGTCGATGGCGACCGACGTGCCCGCGGACTGGCGTGATACGCTCGCGGATTTGGGGGCTTTGGTGGAAAGCGGCGAACTCGCCGATTGATTCGTTTCCGAACTTGCCAATCTCACTTTTTGTGGTATAATAATTTTTGCAAGCGGGCGGTTGGCTCAGTTGGTTAGAGCGCTACGTTGACATCGTAGAGGTCATAGGTTCAACTCCTATACCGCCCATCGCACGCTATTACGAATGGCGATGATCAAGACGACTAGTCGAACTGGCGGTCACAGGGAGACGGGGCCGAGATTGAGAGCCACGTCGGCAGGCGTTCGACGAAAACCCCTTGAGAGCCGAGCGAAGCAAAGACAATGAGACAATTATCCAATGTGCCAATGTGCCAATGCCCCGGAATTCCGTTATTGGCTCATTGTTTGATTGGACAATTGGTTCATTGACGAGTAATTCGCTCCGGAGCCTCCGTTACCGGCACAGCGAGTGTGTACGCGCTCGAGGGCGCGCGTGTGCAAATCTGGGTGGAACCGCGAGGGCACTCTCTCGTCCCATATTGGGAGGAGAGAGTTTTTGTTTAAGGGGATAAAACCAGCGCTGCGGCGCTTGCCGATGTTCGCATATTCTCGCTGAGACGAGCTCTCGCCCTCCATGAACTTGCGAACATTCACTATTGAAAGGAGTTCTTGTGGCAACGGTCGATGTTTTTCATTACGCACGCGCCGAAGACTTGGACGCGATTTCTGAAGAGGGGCTCAAGCCTGGCTCGCGTTCGATGGTGCTCAACTCAGCCCTCCGTAACAACTCTGTATGTGCCTGGCTTTCGCCCGATTTCGACGTGTTGGGCTATAACGAAAATCCTCAATACGTGTGTTTGCGTGCGCGGGTCGACGCTTCACGCTGTCGCATAGCGGCATTTGAGCTTGCCCAGGCGGCGTACGTGAACCACATCGGGCGCGGGCAGCCCAAGAATGAAGAGATTGCCGCGCGCCTGATAGCGGCCTACGAAAAGATCGCGGTTCCCATATCCGAACACACACTGGGCACTTTTCGCTCGCCTGAAGTTCTGGTGGAAGGCGAAATCAGCCCGGACGATATCGCCGTGGTCAAGTCGCCCGAGTCGGGCACCCGGGGGGAAGAAAACCGGCGCGTCTATGCGGCGCGTTGGGGCGAGCACCTCATCCGGGTGCTGTCGATCCAGCGGACGCTGATGCAGTTGCAGGAATTGCGGGACGCCGCGCTGCATCGCGGCATTGCCGTGCGCGTTGCCAAGCACGACGATGCGACCGCTTATCTCGAAACCTTTATGCTGGTTGAGAGTGGCGAATTTTTCACGGCGGAAGATGAGGACTAGATGGACGAGAAATCTCAAGCGCTGGTGCCGCTGCGGCACTCGACGGCGCATATCATGGCGAGTGCCGTCCTGGAGCTCTTCCCCGGCGCCAAGCTCGGTTTCGGGCCGGCCATTGAAGACGGTTTTTACTACGATTTCGAACTGACGCGCCCGCTGGCGCCGGAAGACCTTCCGATCATCGAATCTCGGATGAAAGAGATTATCAGCGGCAAGCAGCCGTTTGTGCATGCCGAGCTTTCCATCGATCAAGCGCGCCAGAAATTCGCCGGTCAGCCCTTTAAACTGGACCAGGTTGAGGCACTGGCGCGGGGTGAAATGGGCGAGCACGGCGAAGCCGCAGCGCACCCGGCGACGAGCGTGTCGATTTACACGCACGACCATTTTACCGACTTGTGCCGTGGTCCACACATTGCGAACACGGGTCAGGTCCCGCTCGACGCATTCAAACTGCTCTCGATCGCGGGCGCTTACTGGCGGGGCAGTGAAAAGAATCCTCAGCTTACGCGCATCTACGGCACGGTCTGGCCATCCAAGAAAGAGTTGGATGATTATCTCTGGCAGCTCGAAGAGGCGAAAAAGCGCGACCATCGTAAGCTGGGCAAAGAACTCGGCCTGTTCTACTTTTCGGATGATGTCGGCCCGGGGCTGCCCCTGTTTGCGCCCAAAGGCGAGATCGTACGGCACTTGATGGAAGACTATGTACGGGAGGCGCAGACCCGCTATGGCTATCAGCATGTATGGACAGGTCACCTGGTCAAGGAGGACCTCTATCGCAAGTCGGGACACTATGATAACTACTACGAGTCTATGTTCCCTCCCATGCTGGATGAGGAGATCGCTTATCGCCTCAAGCCGATGAATTGCCCTAGTCATATGACGCTTTTCAAGGAGATGGGCCGGCATTCATATCGAGAATTGCCGGTGCGCTTTGCCGAGTTCGCCACGCTGTATCGGTACGAAAAGCGCGGGGAGCTGAGCGGCTTGACACGCGTCCGAGCGCTGACGCAGGATGACTGTCACGTCTTTTGCACGGAGGATCAGATCGAAAGCGAGTTTACGCTCGCGCTCAACCTCGTGCGTGAGGTGCTCAATACCTACAATTTCAAGGATTACAAAGTCCGGCTTTCCCTCCGGGGCGAGCAGGGCAAATATGTCAAAGATGACGAAAAATGGGACAAGGCGACGCGCGCGTTGAAATCTGCCATGGACGCTAATCATGTCGAATACTTTGTGGCAGAAGGCGAGGCAGCATTTTACGGCCCCAAAGCCGACTTTATCGCCAAGGATGTCCTCGGGCGCGAATGGCAGTTGTCCACCATTCAGGTGGATTTCATCCAACCTGCCCGTCTCGGCGTCGAGTATATCGCCGAAGACGGGCAAGCGCGGACGCCCGTGCTCATCCACCGCGCGGTGACCGGCTCGACGGAACGCTTTCTCGGCGTCCTCATCGAGCAGTTCGCTGGGGCGTTTCCCGTCTGGCTTGCCCCGGTGCAGGTGATGATTGTGCCGATTGCCGACCGCCATAACGAATACGCGGGTCGGGTGGCGGACCGGCTGAAGAATCAGGGCTTGCGCGTCGAGATCGATTCGCGCACCGAGCGGATGAATGCCAAGATTCGCGACGCCACGCTGCAAAAGATCCCTTTTATGCTTGTCGTTGGCGACAAGGAGTCAGCCGCCGGTGCCGTCTCGGTGCGCCTGCGGACAGGGGAAGATCTCAAGTCGATGCCGTTGGACCAATTCCTCGGGATGGTGGGCAGGATCGTCCAGAACAAATCGCTGGATTTGAAATAAACGGAAAGTTATGCAATGACTCGCGATGAACGAATTGCTCTTTACCGGCGTGACCTACAAGCGCTTGTCGTCGAAAGCGACGCGATGGTGATCTTTAACCTGGCGCACGATGAGGATACCTTCGCGCAGTTCAGCCATTCCCAGGCAGGTGACCCGCTGCTGTGCGAGGTCAGCAACCGGTCCGAAGGTTGGAACGCGCACAGCCTGGACGCGCGGCAGGTAGCTGCCTTGCAGGCGCTGGGGTACGAAATTCCCTCTCCGCACCACCAGTCCAATCCGCACAGACAATATTCCGGCGACCCCGGTCCATTGGCTGAGCAAGTTGAGCAGATCTTTCGAGACGTGTTTGGCGCGCCCGAAAATTACGATGTTGAATCCAGCGGGGTGATGTGGTAGAAGGAGGAGGGATGCTCGACACGATTGCGTTCATTGGCGGGGGCGTCATGGCGGAAGCCATGATCCAGGGATTGATCAATAACAATGCCATCATGCCGGACGGCATCACCGTCGCCGAGCCGCGCGAGAAACATCGTGCGGACCTCGCGGCGCGTTACCATGTTCACGTCACGGGTGACAACTGCCAGGCAGCGCGCGCGGGCGGCATTGTCGTCCTTTCGATAAAGCCCCAGGTCCTCGCGCGTGTCCTACCCGAACTGAAAGGGCAATTGCGTGCCGAGCAGCTCATTATCTCGATCATCGCAGGCGGGCGGATCGGGACGATTGCCGAAGGAACATCGCACGCGGCCATCGTGCGTGCCATGCCCAACACGCCGGCCCAGATTGGCGCGGGGATGACCGTGTGGACCGCCACGTCGAATGTGAGCCAAGCCCAGCGCGGGCAGGCGAGCGCGATCTTTCAATCGTTGGGTAAGGAAATCTTTGTGGACGAGGAAAAATACCTGGACATGGCGACCGCGGTAAGCGGGACGGGTCCGACCTATGTTTTCCTCGTGCTGGAGGCTTTGATCGACGCCGCCGTGCACCTCGGCTTTTCGCGTGAAGTCGCGCACGACATCGTGATTGAAATGATGCGTGGATCGATCCTGTTCGCAGAGAAATCGGGCAAACATCCTGCCGAATTGCGCAACATGGTCACATCGCCCGGTGGGACTTCGGCGGAAGCCATCTACCAGATGGAGAAGGGCGCTCTGCGTACCGTGCTGTCCAAGGCGGTGTGGGCTGCGTATCAAAAATCGCGCATGTTGGGCGAATCGGTCGGCAAAGCCGAGCCGCGCCACCCGGTGGGAGACTAGTCAATGAGGCAATGAGCCAATAAACCAATTCCCAAAGAGGCGTTGGTCCGTTGGCACATTGGCTCATTGGACCATTGGTTCATTCTCCCGAGGATACCATGAAGGGATTGCTACACAGCTATCGTAAATATCTTCCCATCACATCCGGTACGCCTCCGCTCTCGTTGGGCGAAGGGGATACGCCGCTTGTCGCCGCGCCCGCTCTCTCGGAAAGGACGGGCGCGCAGATTTTCCTAAAGCTTGAAGGATGCAATCCCACAGGTTCTTTCAAAGACCGCGGCATGGTCGTCGCTGTCGCCAAAGCGGTCGAGGAAAAGGCGCGCGCGGTCATCTGTGCCTCTACCGGCAACACCGCGGCCAGTGCCGCAGCTTATTCTGCCCGCGCGGGGTTGACGTGCGCGGTGGTGATCCCGAGCGGCAAGATTGCGCTGGGGAAACTTTCCCAGGCTCTCGTGCACCATGCCCGCGTCCTGGCTATTGAAGGCAACTTTGACCGAGCCCTCAAGCTCGTGCGCGAGCTTGCTGAGCAAGGGTCCATTACGCTGGTCAATTCGGTCAATCCCTACCGGATTGAAGGACAAAAAACCGGCGCCTTTGAGATCGTGGACGCACTCGGCGATGCACCGGATATCCTCGCGCTGCCGGTTGGGAATGCCGGCAATATCACCGCCTATTGGCGCGGGTTTGCGGAATACCGACGCGCGGGCAAGGCGTCTCAGTTACCCAAGATGTGTGGCTTCCAGGCGGCGGGCGCGGCGCCCATCGTGAACGGTGCGCCCGTCGAAGAGCCACACACGATTGCGACGGCGATACGCATCGGCAATCCCGCCAGCTGGCGCGGAGCAGTCGCCGCTCGAGATGAATCGGGTGGGTTGATTGCCTCCGTGACGGACGACGAGATTCTGGCCGCGTATCGTTTCCTCGCGGAACGGGAAGGGATTTTCTGCGAGCCGGCTTCCGCGGCCGGTGTGGCGGGCATCCTCAAACTAGCGCAGGAAAGGCGCCTGCACGCCGAGCGGATCGTCTGCGTCCTGACCGGAAATGGGCTCAAAGACCCGGATACCGCCATTGCCCAAGCCCAATTGCCTCCCGCGCTTCCAGCGACCATGGACGCGCTGACGAAAGCGCTGGAATTATGATTTGTCGGCGAGTGTGCCAGGGTTATCGATGAAACCAAGTCCAAAATCGCGAGTCCAGCTGCCTCGATTCCGGGTCCGCGTTCCTGCGACGACTGCCAATCTGGGCCCCGGCTTTGACTGCCTGGGTCTCGCGCTCGATTGGTGGAACACCATTCGGGTCGAGCCGACCCGGCGCGGCCTTCAAGTGGAATGCCGCTGTGAGGAGATGGAACTGCCTTGCGACGATCATAATCTGGTCATCCGCTCGATGCAAGTCGTTTATCGCCGGATGCGGCGAAAATTCCCTTCACTGCGTGTGAGGATCGATTGTGATGTGCCGGTCGGGCGGGGGCTGGGGTCATCGGCCTCTGCGATCGTAGGCGGTGTGGTGGCGGCGAATGTGCTGCTAGGTGAGCCGTTCTCGAGGCAAGAATTGCTTGAGGTGGCGACCGGGATTGAGGGGCATCCCGATAATGTGGCGCCTGCTCTGCTTGGCGGTCTCGTCATTGCCATAATGGACCGGCATAAGCTAAAGACGCTCCGGGTTTCGGTGCCGCGCAACCTGGAATGCATTCTCTTTATTCCCACCCAATCCCTTTCGACCAATCTATCGCGCAAGATCCTGCCGCGCGAGGTGCCTCGCGAAGATGCAATTTTCAATGTCGGGCGAGCTGCGCTGTGGATGGCGGCTCTACATACGCGGCAATGGGACTGGCTGGACTTGGCGACGGGCGACCGTTTGCACCAGCCGTACCGGTCGAAGCTAGTTCGCGGAATGGATGCCCTGTTCGACGCGGCGCGACGGGCGGGGGCGCGGGGCGTCGCACTGAGCGGGGCAGGTCCCAGCGTCATTGCGTTCTCCGACTGCCGCGCCGACCCCATCGCGCGCGCAATGCAGCGCGCCGCGGCCCGGATTGGGCTGGAAGGGCGCACCCATGTGGTCGGGACCAGCGCGCGGGGTGTTCAGGTGACCCGGACCGGTTAAGGGCAAATGGGATTTGACTAAGCGCATATCTTGTGCTATAGTAGTTGGGTCTGATTTTGGGCCATTTCTTAAAGGAAAGAGGGACTATTAGCGACAAGCATCTTCGAATCAATCAAGCGATTCGCTCCAAAGAAGTTCGAGTGATCGACGACCAGGGTAAGCAGGTTGGAGTAATGCCCACCTTTGAGGCATTGCGAATGGCTCAGGATCGCAACCTGGACCTGGTCGAGGTCGCCCCGAATGCGCAGCCGCCTGTCTGCCGGATCATCGATTTTGGTAAATTCATGTACGAGCGGACCAAGAAGGAACGCGAGGCCAAAAAAGGGCAAAAAGCCATCGAGATCAAGGAACTGCGCATCCGCCCCAAGACAAATTGGTATCATACCGGTTTCAAGCTCAAGCGTGTACGTGAATTTCTAAAGGATGGAAACAAGATCCGCGTCCGGGTCATTTTCCGGGCGCGTGAGATAACCCATATTGCGATCGGACGCGAGATTCTGGAAAAGGTTGCCGTCGAATTGTCTGATGCGGCGACTATCGAGCAAGCGCCCTTGATGGACGGCAAGAGCATGATAATGCTGCTGGCGCCGGGTGCAATGAAGGGAGGCGCGGATGCGGCACGCGCGGCGGTGCGCAACGCGCGGACTTCTCGACCACCCGAGCCGGCCAGTGTAGCGCCACCGGCTTCGAACGGCGGCGCGACGAGCCCAGGATAGCTGCAGTCGGGGTCAAGCCCCGACTCTTTTTTGAAAATTTGAGGAGTCTAGACAACGTGCCTAAACTGAAAACGCACAAAGCCACTGCCAAGCGCTTTAAGATCACGGCGACCGGCAAAGTGATGCGGACCAAGGTCGGCAAGTCGCATCTGCGGCGCCGCAAACCCAAGCGCAACAAGCGCTCCTTTGACCGCCGGGAGCCGGTAGAGAATTTCGAGCGGGCAAAAAAGATCCGCCAGCTCGCGCCCACGCTGGACAAGAAATAGGGGAGGATAGCATTGGCTAGAGTAAAACGTGGCGTGACCTCGCATGCCCGCCACAAAAAAGTTCTCAAGCAGACCAAAGGTCAGGAGCTGTCGCGCCATCTGCTCTACCGGCGCGCGAATGAATCTCTGCTCCACTCGAAATATTACGCGACGGTGGGCCGCAAAAAACGCAAGGATGATTTCCGACGCCTGTGGATCACGCGCATCAATGCCGCCGCGCGTCCGCTCGGTCTGACGTACAGCCGGATGATGGCGGGGCTCAAGCGCGCCGGCATCGAGATAGACCGCAAGATTCTGGCTGACCTCGCCGTTCGGGATGAAAAGGCATTCGCCAAGCTCGTAGAAGCTGCCAAATAGTCGGACAACCGGCTCACGACCGGACTATCTCACTATTGCACTGTCGAACTAGATGATTACAAGCCTCTCGAATGGCAAAGTAAAACTCGTCCGCTCGTTGGCGCGGCGGCGCGCTCGCTATGCGGCGCGGCAGTTTGTCGTCGAGGGCGTGCGGAGTATTGAGGAAGCGCAGGGAGCGGGGATAACCCCCGCTCTTGTGTTTTACAGCGCGCCTGCTGATGAGGACCCACGCGCCTATGGGCTCTTGGGTCGCTTGCGCGCCCGGACGCCCGAAATGTTCGAGGTCAGCAGTGCAGTTATGCAAGCCATGTCGAACACCGAAACCCCTTCGGGTATCCTCGCCGTCCTTCCCCTTATCGAACTGGCTTTGCCACCGGTTCCCCAATTTGCTCTGGTACTGGATGCCGTCCGCGATCCAGGAAACACCGGAACGATATTGCGATCGGCATGGGCGGCGGGAGTGGACGCTATTTACTTTGGGCGTGGCACGGCAGACCCATACAATGACAAAGTCGTGCGCGCGGCGATGGGGGCGCATTTTCACGTGCCTATACGCGTCGCGCGCGATTGGGACGAAATTGGCCAAGCCCTGCGTGAGGTCCCGCGGATTTATTTGGCAGATACGCAAGGTCAAGTCTCTTACCGGGACGCGGACTGGTCGCTTCCGGTCGCGCTGATCGTCGGAGGCGAGGCGGGGGGGGCGGGCGAAGAGGCGCGCCGCGTGGCTACCGCACGCGTGAGCATCCCCATGCGCGGCGGCGCGGAATCGCTCAATGCGGCGATGGCGGCGTCGATATTGTTATTTCAAGCCGCGCGCGCTTAACTTGTGATATAATGAAATCGTCCTGCAAGCCACATCAACGGAGATGCCGATGGACTATCCGCCCGACTTCAATCGCCCATACCTCGCCATGTCGCTTCTCTTCCTCGTCGTGCTCATCGGGACCATTTTTGTGTTACGGCGTCCCGAACCGGTCGCGATGGCGATCATCACTCCCACCCCCCGTCCCACGCCCACGGTAGCCCTCGTTTTGGTCGACGTGCGCGGCGCAGTGGCAAAGCCTGGCGTCTATTCTCTTCCCAGCGGAAGCCGTGTCCAGGATGTCCTTGCTCTTGCCGGGAACATTTCGAGCACCGCCGAAATCGGCGGCATCAACATGGCGCGTAAACTGAACGATGGTGAACTGCTCTACATTCCCACCGCAGGCGAGGCAACGGTCGCGCCTCTCGCGACCTCATCCAGGGGAGACAAAGGACCGACACCGACCAAGACTCCTCTCGGGAAAATCAATCTAAACACCGCGACCGTCCAGGAATTGGACGCGCTGCCCGGGATCGGACCTGCGATCGCTGAGCGCATCGTCGAGTACAGGACCCAGAACGGTGGGTTTAAGCAGCCCGAGGACTTGAAAAAAGTACGCGGCATTGGCGATGTCCTGTTTAGTCAATTGAAGGACTATATCACGGTCCAATGAAACCCGGCGCGGCGAGGAATACATGATTAGAGTCCACGGACTGATCCCCTCGGCAATCCTGGTGATGCTAGTTTCTAGTTGTGCGCCGGCGCCCACGCCCTTCCCCATCGGTCAGCCCACCCGCCCGCCGGCGAGCGTCACCGCGATAGGACCTGCGACGCTCACGCCCTTTCCCACAAGGACCGTAACCACGCAGACCCCGCCGCCGAATTCCATCGCGCTGTCGAATGTCGAAGCCTCGCGCCAGCCGAATGGCGACATCCGCACCACCGCCAAGGCGTCGACACAAGACAATCTGGGCTTGGGGCAGATCGAGATCTCTTCTCCGGAAAGAATGACTCTCGGCGATACGGCGACCATCCGCCTGCGCATCTCGCCGGCGACGCAACTGACTTCGTCGACCCCAGTTCCGGCTCCGACGGCGCAGACGCCGAACCTGCCCAATTTTGTTTATCAATTCGGCGGAAATGTGCAATTGTACCCACTCATGATCGCCGAATTGCGTGCCATTACATTTACGACCAGCCCGCCCGGTCCACAGCGGCGCCCGGTCCAGTCGACAGCACCGGTCGAATGGTCCTGGCTTGCGCGTTCTCAAGCCGCCGGGCGTCAGGACCTGGATATCGAACTCTCAATCCCCGCTGTCGTCAATGGCACCGTGTCCGAGATCAGCACCGACGTTCTGCAAAATCTGCCGGTGACGATTCAAGTGGACACTCCTGTTACCCCGACTCCTGCGACGCGCGCTACTCCTACCCCGGATGCCTTCTGGTCCGGTGTCTCAAAATCGATTGCGGATAATACGGGTCCCATCATCATTGCGCTCATTGGGCTGGCGGGAACAGTCATTGGTATCCTGGTGACAACCAGATCGGATAAAAACGCCCCGAGGAGACCGAGGAAATAGTTTCGCGGTGCGGTGTCAGGAGGGGAGGAAATATGAAAAAGGCAGTGTGGGCAGTGCCACTCCTCGTGCTATTTTGTGTTGGATGTGCGCCGCTGGCTGCGCCGGCTCCAACGTCAGCGCCTGCCGCCGTAACGCCTCCAACCAGGGTCTCGGCGGCGACGAGTGCGCCTCAGCCGACCGCAGCCCCCAAGTCGACGACCGCCCCGGCCACCAAGCCGACGCCAACCGTCATGCCGCCACCCGTTGCGCTGGTGCCGACGCCTGCTATTAAAGTCCAGAACATTACACCGGCCGCAGGACCTGGCGGAAGCGGTCGTACCCTGGCAGAGGTCAATGCTGACCAATATGGGGTCGGTAATCTCGAGTTTGCCTGTCCTGAGACCATGCTTCTCAAGCGGTCGGAGACCGTCAGTCTGCGCATCTCGCTCAGCCAGAATCTTGCCGCTTTGACCCCCGTGCCGGTAACGAGCAAGTCCCCCGATCTGCCGGGTTTTATCTACAGACCGAGCGGCACGTTCGGAGTCTATCCGGTCATGTTTGCAAGACTCAGCGGTCCCAATTTCGATATATCGCCGTCGACGGACTGGGTCCGTTACGATTTGCCGAAAAGTGACCCGGCGGCAGAATGGCGCTGGGTCGTCAAACCTCAATCCGAGGGACCGCAGGACTTGCTGTTGCAAATCAAAGTGCCCGTCAAGTCAAATGACATTGAGAGCGAACTCATTGCCAATATCCCGCGCGGTCAACCTCTGAGAATAGTCGTCCAGCCCCGGCCCTTCTGGCCCGATATGGTTACGGACAATGCGGGGACCATCATCGCCGCGCTCATCGGCGTGATCGGCACGATTGGCGCCGCCGCGGTTGCCGCCCTGCTAAAGAACCGTTCTGACAGCACCAAACCCACACTTTAGGACTAGACATGACACTCTCTCGCTCCCTGCGCAGTTTTTTCTCCGACCCATCGCGTTGGGTGGATACGCTAATTATCTTTGTGCCGGTCGCCATCGTGCTCGCCATTCTCCATGCCGATCCCACCGCGGTCTTTATCACGTCTGCGCTGGGAATCGTGCCCCTTGCCGGTATACTTGGAGAAGCCACCGATGCTCTCGCCCATCGTGCCGGGGCACGTGTGGGCACATTGCTAAACGCGACGTTCGGAAATGCGGCAGAACTCATCATTACGATTGCGGCGATCCGCGCCGGACTGCTGGAGGTGGTCAAGGCCTCCATCACCGGCTCGATTATCGGCAACATTCTCCTCGTACTGGGACTGAGCGTGCTGCTCGGTGGCTTGAAGAACGGGTTTCAGCACTTTGGGCGGCGCATCGCCTCGGTCAGCGTGACGATGATGGCGATTGCCGTTATCGGTTTAGTTATCCCCGCCGTCTTTGCGCACGCCATCGAAGAGCGCAGCCAGCTCGACATCGAATACCTGAGCATTGGCGTGGCGATTGCATTGATGATCGGTTATGCGTTAAATCTCGTCTTTACATTTACCGCGCGCGAATTGCGGGGTGTTCCGGGCGCGCCGGAAGAGATAAAGCATTTGAAACCTGGCGCTCGCCCGACCGGCGTCCAGTCCAGGGGTGACAGTGAGCCGGAACATGCGGGCTGGAGCATTCGGCACGCGCTAGTGGTATTGGCCGTCAGCGTGATCTTTATCGCGGCCCTGAGCGAGATCCTGGTGGATGCCATCGAGCCGCTTATTCGCCAGCAGGGCTTGACGGAACTGTTTGTCGGCGTTATCGTAGTGCCTATTATCGGCAATGCGGCGGAACACTTGGTTGCGGTCGAGATGGCGCTCAAGAACAAAATGGAGATCGCCCTTGGCATTGCGCTGGGCTCGAGCATGCAAATTGCCCTCTTTGTTGGTCCCCTGCTCGTCTTTATTAGCCTGATTGAGGGGCATCCGATGAGTCTTGTGTTCAACCCATTCGAGCTGGCGGCGCTGGCGGCGTCCGTCGTGATTGCAGCGCTCATCGCGCTCGATGGGGAATCGAACTGGCTGGAGGGCGCGCAGTTGCTGATCGTGTACGTCATCCTGGCGCTCGCTTTCTTTTACCTGCCTCAAGCATGAATGCTATCGCCGGAAGGAGGTCGCTATGAAATTTGGCGTCTGTTTGCTCAATTTCGGAAATACGGTCAACTTTGATTCGATGCGGCAGTCGGCAGTCCTCGCAGAGAAACTTGGTTATGATTCCATCTGGGTAACGGATCACGTCTTGGTGCCGCGGGAGAATATCAATCCCTATGGGACGATCTACGAGCCGCTCGTCACGCTCGCGATGCTCGGCGCGGTGACCTCGCGGGTTCAACTCGGCACGTCGATCCTCGTACTGCCCATGCGCAACCCGGTACTCGCCGCCAAGCAGGTCGCGACATTAGACGCCGCGACGAAAGGACGAATGATCCTCGGCGTCGGCGTGGGATGGAATGAGCAAGAGTACCAGAACTTGAGTGCGAATTTTAAGAATCGCGGCAGACGCCTTGATGAGGACATTCAACTGCTTAGAACACTCTGGGCGAACGAGCAGGTGAGTTTTCAAGGCAAGTTCACGCAAATCGCCGATGGATACTCTTCCCCCTTACCCGTGCGCAAGAGCATTCCGATTTGGGTCGGTGGGAATGAAGAGCCCTCATGGCGCCGCGCTGCCAAGTTCGGCGATGGCTGGCATTCGACGGGTCCGTCTCCGGACCAGGTCGCCGAAGGAGTGAGGCGCATTCGGGCATTTGGCCCCGTGCGACCGGTCACGATTTCGGTCCGCCTCTCCATCGACTTTAATCCGAACACGCCGCCCACATACCAGTATCGTGGCAACCAACGCTATCGCCTCACCGGAGCGCCGGACGCCATCCGGGCGCGCCTAAACGAGTACCGGCAAGCGGGCGTCGAGCACGCCATTCTGCTATTCCCCTTTGAGGAAATTTCGGTTGGACTGGAACAGGTGGAGCGGTTTGCGCGTGAACTGATGCCGGAATTCAATAATCGGAGCAACGGATGGGAACGACGTTGATCAAGAACGGTCGCATCATCACGGCGGCCGACGACTATTTCGCCGATATCCTCGTCGAGGGCGACCGAATCAAACTAATCGGGCAGAACCTGCAGATGAAAGCGGACCGGGCGATTGACGCCGGCGGCAAATATGTCATTCCGGGTGGCATTGACTGTCATACGCACATGGAACTGCCCGTGGGGGCCGTGGTCTCTTCGGATGACTTTGAGACGGGCACCATCGCCGCGGCGCACGGTGGGACGACGACGATTATTGATTTTGCCACCCAAGCCCGCGGCGGCTCGATGCACGCCGCGCTGGATGAGTGGCTGGCAAAAGCGCAAGGCAAAGCCGTCGTCGACTATGGCATGCATATGATCATCTCTTATCTGCCCGACGAACTCATGCCGGAGATGGACACGCTGGTCCGCGAGGGCGTGACTTCCTTCAAGCTCTTTACCGCGTACCCGGACCGGTTGCAGTTGGATGACGGCACTATTTTCAAGGCGATGCAGCGCACGGGTGAGAACGGGGGACTTATCATGCTGCATGCCGAGAACGGCAGTGTCATCGATTATCTTGTCCAGAAATTCATCGCCGAAGGCAAGACCACCCCGAACTACCACCCGCTGTCGCGCCCCCACGAAACGGAAGCCGATGCGACCCAGCGCGTCCTCTTGCTTGCGAAGCTGGCGAACGCCCCGGCCTATGTCGTCCACGTCTCTTCGCACTTTGCGATGGAGGCGATTCGCGCAGCTCGTGACAAAGGCGCTCCCGCGTACGGCGAGACCTGTCCTCAATATCTCTACCTCGCCTCTGAAGATTATTCAGACGGCACTTTTGCGGGCGCGAAATACGTTTGCTCGCCGCCCATCCGCGAGCGCGCCAACCAGGAGCACCTCTGGCGGGCGCTGGCGACCGATGATTTGCAGGCCGTGGCGACCGACCACTGCCCGTTCTGCATGAAAGAGGGCTACAAGGGCCTGCCCAAACAAAAAGAATTGGGCATCAACAACTTTGCCAAAATTCCGAACGGCGTCCCCGGTGTAGAGAACCGGATGCATCTAGTGTATCAGGGAGGCGTCGTTGAGCGCGGTTGGACGATGAACCGGTTTGTCCAGGTCACGAGCACGGCGGCGTCCAAACTCTTTGGCTTGTTCCCGCGCAAGGGCACGATTGCGGTTGGGAGTGATGCCGACATTGTGCTCTGGGACCCCAATCGCCAATACAAAATCAGTGCAACGACACATTTCATGCGCGTGGACTACAACCCCTACGAAGGGCTGGTCGTGGACGGCTCGCCCGTCCTGGTCATGGCGCGCGGCCGCGTCATTTTCGAAAACGATCAATTCCTCGGCAAGCCGGGGCAAGGGGAATATTTAAAGCGAGGGACGTATTCTTTGCCGTGAGGAATAAAGACGGGTCGGTAGTGACGACTTTAGTCGTCTCTCGTGTTGCCCACCTAGCCACCGTCTCGGCAGACGGCAAGCCGCACCTCGTCCCCGTCGTCTATGCGTATGACGGCAAGCACATTTACATCGTGCTGGACGAAAAGCCAAAGCATATCCCGCCAATGCGCCTGAAACGCGTGCGGAATATTCAAGCGAATCCAAACGTTTCGCTTTTGGTGGACCATTACGTGGAGGACTGGGGGAAGTTGGCGTGGGTGCGCGTAGACGGGACGGCGCGGATTTTGCACCGGGGTAAAGCGCACGACGCGGCAATCAAACGGTTGCGCGCCAAGTACCGCCAGTATCGCAACATGAAGATCGACACCCGTCCGGTGATCGAGGTCACGATAAAGCGACTAGTGGAGTGGAAGGCATACACCGACCCTTCGGGTCTTTAAGACCCGAAGGGTCTTGATCTTGAACTAGTTAATGAAAGACATGAGCCCTGCAAGCAACCACAATGCCACGAGCGCGGCGATGATGACCACAATCACGACCAGGATGGGCGAGCGCGCCGGCTTGATTTCCTCTCCTTCCAAGACTTGCTTGACCGTGCGCACGGCGAGCCGCACGAGCGCCTCATCGCTCCCATGCTCGACGCCAATCCATTCCCAGCCCCCGGTCGCAAAGGGGATGAGGAATTTGCGAGCGGGACTGGCCGCGATTGCGCTCATAATTTCCGGCGCCCCACCATCCGCCGCCCACGCTATCGTCCAGGGTCCCACAATGACAGCCGCCGAGCTGAGCGCCGGCACGCGTGCTTGCGCGGCACTCTGATCAGCCGTCAAGCCCATTGCCGCGGCGGCCACCCGAGTCAGGCCCACCGGATGCACCTGGAGATCGGGCCATTCGCGTTTCAGCGCGTCCAGGATTTCGCACCCCCAGCGACCTTCTTGCCCATCCACCACCGCAATGCCGGTCTGTCCGATCCGTTCCATCCGTTCTTGCCGTGCGATGCTGCCATCCGTGCGTAACGCCCACCCGTGGTAAACCCAAACGCACACCGCGATCAACGCAAAGCCAATTGCTTGGCTAAGATTGGCGACCAGATCATTGGGAATACGGTCTCCCAGGGCGATGCTCAGAATTTGCGATAGGATAAACACGATACTGCCAAGTGCTGTCATGGTGGCGAGAAAGAGATAAAAATACAGATAGATCTTGCGCGCGAGCGACCGTCGTTCTTCCGCTCCAAGGGGACCCTCGTTGAGCGCGCCCTTTTGCAGCGTAAACCAGGGCCACAGCCAGACGGGCAAACCGGCGAGGATGGCCGCCAGCGCCAAAGCGAACAATTCCTTGACCCCCACACCGATCGCCTCGCCCAAGAGCGTCCGGATCAGAGCATTTCCTCCCGCGATCAAACCGCCCAGGAATGACGCCAGCCCGATCGCCGCGACCAGATATAGATAGAGCCGCCGGATTCCCGCCTGCCGGGGGAGGGTGCGCGCCCTCCGCGTGTCCGCGCGCAGGACGGCATAGTGAAAAGCCCATACCACCGCCATCGTGCAGGCAAGCGACAGCGGATTACGCAAGTCGTCGCCCGGCTTCAGGCCGAACGCTTGGCGCAAGAGTTCGTCAAGAATAAAGGTCGCGCCCAGCACAAACCCGACCGCCGCGGCGGTGACGACCAGGTAGAGATAAAATTTTCGTAGAGCCGACTCGCGCTCTTCATCGCTCGGCCCATTAAAGCGGAGTTGCGCTGCTCGCCAGAAAACCAGCCACAGCACGATTCCGACGAGCAAGCGCGCAAGTTCATCGGCGACCGTAATGTCACGGACCACGAGGCGCGGTCCGACCTGAAAGAGGACCCAGCGGAGGAGCTGGACGAAGCTGAAAACGGCCATGCCCAAGCCGGTTGCGCTGAATGCAAGGGCGTAAAGTCGGTGTACTGTGGCTGCGCCCCCCGTTTCCGGCACGATGCGCGCATCGCGCTGGATGGTCCGGTAGTGATAGAGACCCAAGAGCGCAAGCACGACCATCGCGATCACCGGGTCGACGAGCGTCTTGCCGAGGGGTACAACCCGGGCACCGGTGGGCGGAGGCGTATTCAGAGCTAGGCTGGCCAGTGCCGTGACGAGATTGAGGACCTGCGAGGTGAAAGCGAAAACGAAAACGCCCAGCATGGCATAGAGATACACGCGCCGCAAAATATCCCCGCGCTCTTCCTCCGCCCACGCGAGGCGCTGTGCCCAAAGCCAGTGGACCAGAAAGAGGGGCAGCGCCACCACGAGCGCGGCAATTTCGAACGCGATCGTAAAGACGGGCGCCCGCGGCCCCAGCGGATTGACGTCCCACAGCAAAGCGGTCGTCTCGACGGTCAGCGTTAAGAGTGTCACCGTGCAAACGAGCAAGATGTAAATACGCCGAATGGTTTCCATCGTGCCTCCTGTCCAGGCAGTGCAGCGCTCTTCCTACTGGCATCCTGCGGCGCGAGTCCAACAAATCACAAAGTATCGGTCGGACCGGACAATTTTCCATGCCCCGTTCTCCCTCTGCAGTTCCATGAGAAACAACGAGGAATGCTGGCTTGGTCCGAATAGCCCGCCGCCCGTAAATTGGGTACTGCGCACTGTAACCTCGACGGATTCCGTGCCGGATACCGCCGCGCGGCTCGAAGCGATCTCGAGAGTGACGGAATCATCTTCGGGAGGAAGAGCATTGCCCCGGAGATTGGAGCTGAATCGCTCGACCGAAGGCGGGTAACCGCTTAAAGAGGGAGAAAGGTAGCTGTAGGCGCGGAAATAGTTGTGCTCTTGGAGCGCGAAGAGATAGTTGTAGGCAACGTTTTCTGCGCTATTGTCTTCCTTGTAAGCCGGCGGAGGCCGCGTCATGACCAGGACGACCGATACGATCACGAGTAGCACGACTCCGAGCACGATGGCGGCGAGAAACTTGTCTGTTCCTTTCATCTCCCGCTCCTTTCTACTTTGGGAGATCCCGCAAT